>JACCRJ010000539.1 GCA_013813615.1 Lautropia sp.
GCGGCATGGGCATGTCCAAGTGCCGGCCGAGCTGAGGAAGGCCACGCCATGCCCACGCATCCCAATCCGTACAAGATCGACCTGGACCGCAACCCGGCCAACTACACGCCGCTCACGCCGGTCAGCCTGCTCGAATGGGCGGCGGACGTCTATCCCGGCCACCTGGCAGTGATCCATGGCCCCCTGCGCCGCAGCTGGGCCGAGGTGCGGGAGCGATCGCATCGGCTGGCCAGCGTGCTGGCTGCGCGGGACATCGGCGAAGGCGACACCGTTTCCGTGATCCTGCCGAACACGCCGCCGATGATCGAAGCCCACTACGGCGTGCCGATCGCCGGCGCGGTTCTGAACACCATCAACACCCGCCTGGATGCAACCACGGTCGCCTTCTTGCTCGAGCATTGCGCGGCCAAGGTGCTGATCACCGACAGCGAGTTCGCGCCGATGGTGAAAGAGGCGCTGGCGCAGTTGCAGTCGGCCGGCCGCAACCTGCCCTTCGTGGTCGGCGTCGACGACGAGGTTTATGCGGGCGAAGGGGAGCCGCTCGGCGAGATCGACTACGAGGCCTGGCTGGCGCAGGGCGATCCTGACCATCCGGCGAAGCTGCCGGACGACGAGTGGGACGCGATCGGGCTCAACTACACCTCCGGCACGACCGGCAATCCGAAGGGCGTGGTGGTTCACCACCGCGGCGCGTACCTCAACGCGGTGAACAACGTCATCAGCTGGCACCTGCCGCGCCACCCGATCTACCTGTGGACGTTGCCGATGTTCCACTGCAACGGCTGGTGCTTCCCCTGGACCATCGCCGCGGTGGCCGGCACCCACGTCTGCCTGCGCCGGGTGGAGGCCAAAGCGATCCTGGATGCGATCCGCGAGCACAAGGTGAGCCATTACTGCGGCGCGCCGATCGTCCATTCGTTGCTGATCGGTGCACCCGACGAATTCAAGGAGGGTATCGAGCATGAGGTCATGTGCATGGTCGCCGGCGCCTCGCCACCAGCGGCGATGATCGGCGGCATGGAGGCGCTCGGCTTCAAGCTGACCCACGTGTACGGCCTGACGGAGGTCTACGGCCCCGCCGCAGCCTGCTCGCATCAGCGCGACTGGGAGCGCCTGGACCTGGAGGGCCGGGTGCGGATGAACGGGCGCCAGGGGGTCCGGTATCAGCTGCAGGAAGGCATGACGGTGGTGGATGCGCAGACGATGAATCCGGTGCCGCGCGACGGCGAGACCCTCGGCGAAGTCGTGTTCAAGGGCAACATCACCATGAAGGGCTACCTGAAGAACCCGGCCGCCACCCGCGCCGCCTTCGAAGGCGGCTGGTTCCACACCGGCGACCTGGGGGTGGTGGATCCCGACGGCTATATGAAGCTCAAGGACCGCGCCAAGGACATCATCATTTCCGGCGGCGAGAACATCTCCTCGATCGAGATCGAGGACGTGCTCTACAAGTACCCGGGCGTGGTCGCCTGTGCCGTCGTCGCCAGGCCCGACCCGAAGTGGGGTGAGACGCCGCTGGCGTTCGTCGAACTCGAACCCGGGGCCGCCGCAACCGCAGAGGAACTCATCGCGCACTGCCGCGGCCACCTCGCCGGCTTCAAGTGCCCGCGCGACATCCGCTTCGAGCCGGTGCCCCGCACCAGCACCGGCAAGATCCAGAAGCACCTCCTACGCATCAAGGCAGGCTCGACCAACGCGATCTGACCGGCGGGGGCAGCCTCTATTCCGGAAACGGGGGTTGAGCCGGCCGCAGCGTTTCCAGCGCACGCGACAGCCTCAGTACGCCGATGTCGTCGAAGCGCTGCCCGATCACCTGCACGCCGATCGGCAGCCCGTCCCTCGAGAACGACCAGTTGATCGACGCCGCCGGATGCTCGCTCATGTTCCAGGGCACCGTGAAGGCAATATGCGCCAGGGCGTTGTGCGGATCCCGCGTCGGAGAAGCCACCTCCGCTTCATACGGCAGCAGCGGCGAGGTGGGCGACAGCAGGAAGTCGTATTCCGCAACCAGCCGGCTGGCCGCTTCGCGCATCGACATCATCCGGTTGAACGCGGCCATGACCTGGCCGCCGGTGAAGTCCCTGGCGCGCCAGGTGCACCACTCCACGATGAACGGCATGATCTTCGCCCGCGTCGCCTCGTCGAGCGCACTGATGTCGCTGCAGGAGCGGGCCTCGAAGAACATGCAGACCCCGTCGAGCATCTCCTCGGTGAGGAAGCTCTCCACCACCTCGACATAGGCCCCCGCGGTATGCAGGGCCTGCGCCGCGGCCTGCGCTGCGGCCTTCACCTCCGCATCGACCGGCAGGCCGGTCTTCATGTCCAGCAGCAGGCCGATCCGCAGGCCCTTCGGGCTGAGGCCGTCCACCGCCATCCGGTATTCCATCGGCTGCGGCGGCAGGCTCATGAAGTCGCGCACGTCCGGGCCGGTCAGCACGTTCATCAACAGCGCGGCATCTCGCACCGTGCGGGTCATCGGGCCGGCCACCCGGCCGGTGTAGGGCGGATAGACCGGCACCCTGCCCTGGCTCGGCTTGAGACCGAAGATGCCGCAGTGCGTCGCCGGCAGTCGCACAGAGCCGCCGATGTCGGTGCCGATGTGCAGCGGGCCATAGCCGGCCGCGCACGCCGCCCCTGCGCCGGACGACGAACCCGACGGATTGCGGTCCAGCCGCCAGGGGTTGCGGGTGACACCGTGCCGCGACGACATGCCCGACGAGAGCATGCCGTAGTCCGGCATCGTCGTCTTGCCGACGATGACGCAGCCGGCCTCCCGGACCCGCGCGGCGGCCGGTGCATCCAGCGCCTGCGGCAGGTCCGTGTTCGCTGCGGTGCCGATCGGCGCCGGATCGCCGCGGGTGTAGATGTTCTCCTTGATGGTGATCGGCACGCCGTCGAGCGGCGACAGCGGCTCACCCCGCTTCCAGCGCTTCTCCGAGCCCCGTGCAGCGGCCAGCGCCGACTCCCGGTGCACGAGGAACATCGCGTTGATCTTCGGCTCCCAGGCATCGATGCGGTGGATCACCGCCTGGGTCACCTCGACCGGCGAGAGATCCCCGGTGGCATAGGCGGCCGCAAGCTCTTCGCTGCTGGCGACGCTCGGTCGATTCATCGCTGCGGACCCTCTCTGGATGGAGCCGCAAGACTAGCATAGCGACCCGGCTGCTCAAGCCGGCGGATACCGCGTGATCATGTCGCGCAGCAGACGCTTCAGGCTGGTCAGCTCCTCCGGCGGATAGTCCGCAAGCAGCGAGAGGTTGAACGCGGCCGCATCCTGCAGCACCGGCGACATTGCCGCATGGCCCTTCGGCGTCAGACTCAGCCGGACCCGCCGGGCATCCGAGGGATCGCCGCGGCGCGCGACCCGTCCCTGCTGCACCAGCCGGTCGATCAGCTTGGAGATCGTCGGCTGCTTGGCGAGGCTCGCCGCGCAGAGCTCGCCGATGGTCCAGTCGTCGCGGCTGGACAAGGCGGCGAGCACCCGCCAGGACAGCATGCTGAGATCGTGCCTGCGCAGCTGGCGGTGAAAGCCGCCGGCAACCTGGTGACCGGCGCGAGCCAGCAGGAACGGCAGGTACTCCTCGTAAAACGGCTGATCGCCCGGCTCGAAGCCTTCCGGCTCCAACGGGTCGACATCCGAAGGCTCGGCGGCTCCCGGCGCGGCGATCGGCCGATGCAGCGAATCGGCCACGGCGAACTCGCCGTGGCGGAAAATCAGCGGCGAGCCGTCGGCACTGGCGCAGCGCTTCACCTCACCGACGAACAGCCAATGGTCGCCCTGCAGCACCTGCGTGCGACGCTCGCATTCGAACCAGGCGAGCGCGCCGTCGATCAGCGGGATGCCGTCGAGGCCCTCGTGCACCGCGACCTCGTGAAAGCGGTCGGGGAGCCGCGTCGCAAAGCGGCGGGCGATGTCCACTTGCTCCACCGAAAGCACGCTCACCGAGAAGAAGCGCTGCCCCTTGAAGACTTCCAGGCTCGACGCATTCACCGCCAGGCTCCACAGGATCAGCGGCGGATCCAGGGACAGCGAATTGAAGCTGTTGGCGGTCAGGCCGACGAAGCGCCCATCCGGCTCGCGGGTGGCGACGATGGTGACACCGGTCGCGAAGCGGCTGAGGCACTGGCGCATGTGCACCGGATCGCTGGGCGCGATGGCCCGGTGGGTGGGATGCACGGCGCCTGGCCGGGGGCCGGCCGATTCGTACACGACGGCCGGCCGAAGAGGAGTACCTTCAGTCATGGGCGCAGACCGGCGAAGGCAGCCGTGCTGCACCACCGGCCCGCCGGCGGAGCCGATTGCCATGCAGCGTCCGCCTCGTTGGCAGTTTCATGAATATTCATGTACTCACGATAGATCGAATCCTCGGGAAGCGCAACGGCGACCCCTGTTGACGGCGTTGGCAGGCGATTACTATGCAAATTCATGGAGTCCGTCCAACATGCTCACCGAACGCATCGAAGCTAAATGGATCGCCGCCTTCGTCCGGGTTTTCGATCTCTGCAAGGTTTCGCCCGGGGAAGCCTGTGCGATCCTGTCGGAGACGCAGTCCCGACCCATCAACGTGCACTTGGCCGAGCTCGCCCTGCTGCAGCTGGGCGCGCGCCCCTTTCACATCCAGGTCGTCTCGCCCGCTCAGACGGTGCCGGTTCCGGTCCGTTCCACCGGCGCATCGAATGCGCTGCAGTCCCTGGGACCGGTGGTAGACGCCCTTGCCGCCTGCGGCTTCGTCGCCGACTGCACGGTCGAGGGGCTGCTGCACGCGCCGGAGCTGCCGGCCATCCTCAAGGGCGGCGCGCGGGTGCTGATGATCTCCGACGAGCATCCGGAAGCGCTGGAGCGGCTGGTGCCGGATCCGGCGCTCGAGCCCGCAGTGCGGGCTGGAATGGGGCTGCTGAAGAACGCCCGGCGGATGCAGGTGACCTCTGACGCCGGCACGCAGCTGGTTGTCTCCCTGGCCGGCGCCCGCGTCGGGGGCGTCTGGGGCTACACCGCCAAGCCCGGAACGATCGCCCACTGGCCGGGCGGGCTGTGCTTGTGCTTTCCGGCGCAGTCGTCGGTGAACGGCCTGCTGGTGCTGGCGCCCGGGGACGTGAACCTCACCTTCAAGCGCTATGTGGAGTCGAAGGTCACGCTGCTGGTCCAGAACGACTACGTCACCGATATCAGCGGGCACAGCCTGGACGCGAGCCTGATGCGCAGCTACTTCGCTGCCTGGGGCGACCGCGAGGCCTATGCGGTCTCCCACGTCGGCTGGGGCATGAATCCCGCGGCACGCTGGGACTCGATGGCGATGTACGACAAGCGCGACTTCAACGGGACCGAGCTGCGCGCGTTTGCTGGCAACTTCCTCTACTCCACCGGAGCCAACGAAGTGGCCGGCCGCCATACCCTGGGGCATTTCGACCTGCCGCTGGCGAATTGCACCGTCGCGCTGGACGACCACATCGTGGTGGAGGAAGGCGTGCTGAAGCCGGAAGCATTCGATGCCTGAGGCGGCGCCTGCAGCGCCGGGCAGTGGAATAGCCGGGTAGCGCAATAGCCGAGGCACGAACAGCAGACAGCAGGCAGCAGAGACAGCCAGGAGACGACATGGCAATTACCGCCGACGACGGCCTCGCGGACCGCTTCACC
>JACCRJ010000550.1 GCA_013813615.1 Lautropia sp.
GCCCACTGCCGGACCGGGATGAGGAGCTTGGCCCTGCGGAATTCGAGACGCCACGGTTCGATCCGGCGTCGCTCGAGCCGCTCAAGCAGGGAGGCCCCCGGTTGGACCCCCCGGACGCGCCTCGCCGGTCGCCGGCCGGTTTCGAGAACACCCGGCCCTACGCGGAAGGCGCGCCGAAAGATGCACGCAACCCGTCCAACGCGACGGCTTCCAGGGTCGCGCCGGCGAACTCCAGAGCCGTTCCTGCGGCATCCCCGGTATCGGACGGCGGCGTTGCGGATGGCGGTGCCGCCGCCCTGGCGGACGCCGGCGGTGGCGATCCGGACGCGGTTCCGGACGCCGTGCGGCCCTCGGTCTACGTTCCGGCCGAGATCGACTATGTGGTGACGCTGATTCCGCGCGCGCCGGTCAATGCGGAACGGCTCATCGCGCTCACGTCGCCGCTGCGCCACGTCGGCTCCAAGTCGGTGCGCATCGAGATCGACAACGGCCAAGGACGGTGGGTGCCGCTGCAGTCGGGCACGATGGTCGGCTGCCTGCGCTGCTCGGTACTGCTGGCCAACCGGCAGGGTCCGCTGAATGCCGTCGAGCTGTCGGATTTTTCCGCGGCCATGGAGTCGCTAGCCGGCCAGATCGGCGCGCGCTTCGTTCCGCCCGACATGAATCAGGTCCTGCGCCAGGCGCGCCATCTCGACGCCGTGGCGGCGAAGCTCGACACGCAGGTGGATCTTGGCGTGGAGTCGGCAGCTCCGATCACGGCGCAGAAGCTTGCATCGGTGGCACGCCAGCTCGACCTGGCCGACCGTGGCGGCGCGCGCTTTGCCTGCTTTGCCGACGGCGGCGAACTGCTCTACACGCTCATGCCGGGAGAGACTTCCGACCTGCTGGCGTTCGTCCTGGACGTGCCGCGTACACCGGAGGACCACGATCCCTGGCGCAACATGGTCGCCTGCGCCAGCCGCTGCGCTCAACTGGTCGGCGGGCGGATGGTCGACGGCGCCGGCCGCGGCATGTCGGTCAGCATGATCGAGAGCGTGGAGCAGCAGCTCCAGAAGCGCTATCAGGAACTCGCCAAGGTCGGCCTGAAGGCTGGCTCGCCGGCGGCGCTTCGCCTCTTCAACTGAAGCGCGACGCGGCTCGTCGAAGCCCCGGCCGGCGCCCGCAGCCAGACACTCAGCCACCCCCGCACTTGACCAGCCGATGCCTCGCCGCACCAAAGCCGCCCCGGCAGCTGCCGCGCCGGCCGCCACCGCCGCCACCGCTGCCACCGCCGTAACTGCCGAGAAGGAAGTGCCGGCCGCTGCAGCCGCCCGGTCCGTAGAACTGCGCGAGGAGATCGGCCGCCACAACCATGCGTACTACGTGCTCGACAGTCCGCTCGTGGACGACTCCGTCTACGACGGCCTGATGCGGGAGCTCGAATCGCTCGAGGCGCGATACCCGGTGCTGCGCAGCGACGACTCGCCGACCGCAAGCGTGGGCGCGCCGCCGCAGGAAGCTTTTGAGACGGTGGCCCATCGGGTGCCCATGCTGTCGCTGGGCAACGCTTTCTCGGACGACGAGATCCGGTCCTTCGACCGGCGCATCCGTGAGGCCTGGCCCCAGACGCAGGAGCGGGGGGACAGCATCGACTACTGCGCGTCGCCGAAGTTCGACGGGCTGGCCGCGACCCTGCGCTACGAGGAGGGACGCCTGATCCTGGGAGCGACCCGCGGCGACGGCAGGATGGGCGAGGACATCACGCCGAACCTGCGCACCGTCAAGGGGGTGCCTCCGGTGCTCCGGCCGCCTTTTCCGGCAGTGCTGGAGGTGCGCGGCGAAGTCCTGATGTATCGCAAGGACTTCGAGAAGCTCAACGCCGCCCAGCTCGCCCGTGGTGAGAAGGTGTTCGTCAACCCGCGCAACGCAGCGGCGGGCAGCCTGCGACTGCTGGATTCCCGGATCACCGCCTCGCGCTCGCTGCGCTTCTTCTGCTATGGCGTCGGCGAGGTCGAGCCGGCTGCCGCACCGCCGGTGTCGCAGCTCGAGCTGCTCGATTGGCTGGCCGAACGAGGTGTGCCGGCTGCGCCGCAGCGCAAACGCGTGCGCGGCGTCGAGGCACTGCTCGACTACTACCGGGATATCGGCCGTCAGCGGGCCCAGCTCTCCTATGACATCGACGGCGTCGTCTACACGGTGGACTCGCGCCCGATCCACCGTGTCATCGGTTATGTGGCCAGAGCCCCGCGCTTTGCGATCGCCCACAAGTACGCCGCCGAGGAAGCGCGCACGGAACTGCTTGGCATCGAAATCCAGGTCGGCCGCACCGGGTCGCTTACCCCGGTCGCACGCCTCAAGCCGGTTTTCGTCGGCGGGGTCACCGTCAGCAACGCAACCCTGCACAACGAAGACGAGATCGCGCGCAAGGACCTGAAGATCGGCGACACCGTGATCGTGCGCCGCGCCGGCGACGTGATACCGGAAGTGGTAGGGCCGGTGCCGGAGCTGCGGCCGGCGACCGCACGCGAGTTCAGGATGCCAGACGCCTGTCCGGTGTGCGGCTCGCAGGTGCAGCGGCTGGCCGGCGAATCGGCCTGGCGCTGCGTCGGCGGGCTCTTCTGCGCCGCACAGCGCCGGGAGGCGCTGCTGCACTTCGCGCAGCGTCGCGCCATGGACATCGAAGGCCTGGGCGACAAGCTGGTGGAGCAACTGGTGGAGGCGGGCCTCGTGAAGGGTCCGGCGGACATTTATCGCCTGAAAGTGCCCGTGCTGGCCGGACTGGAGCGCTTCGGCGAAAAGTCCGCCGCAAACCTGGTGGCGGCCATCGACCGTTCGCGTCGGCCGACGCTCGCGCGTTTCCTCTTCGCGCTCGGTATCCGCCACGTAGGTGAAGAGGTCGCCCGAGTCGTAGCTGCCTGGTTCGGTTCGCTCGATTCGGTCCTGCAGGCCGACTGGCAAGGCCTGCTGCAGCAGAAGGCGGCCATCCTGAAGGAGAATGCCAAGCGGCGGGCGAGAGCGCAGCCCCTGCAGGCGGTGCCTCTCGAAGGGGTGGGGCCGGAAATCGTCGCCAGCCTTTCGAATTTCCTCGCCGAGGCCCACAATCGGACTGCGATCGCTGATCTGCGCACGCAGGGCGTCGTGCCTCTCGATGGTGCGGCCGGCGTGCCTTTGCCCGCGCTGCAGGGGAAGGCCGGCACTGCCGCGCCGGCAGGGTGCGCCGGCTTTGCAGGAAGCGTTAACTATCACACAACGCTTGCTGCCGCTGGTCAGGTGTTGGCTGGTCAGACCATCGTCATTACCGGTACGCTCCGTAGAATTTCCCGTGATGAAGCCCAGGACCTGGTCCGCCTTCTTGGCGGGCATGCTTCTGGCTCGGTTTCGAAAAACACGTCCTTCGTTGTTGCAGGCGATGCGGCCGGATCGAAACTGGAGAAAGCACGCGCACTCGGCGTCCGGGTTCTGGACGAGGACAATTTCTTCAGGATGATCGAAAACAATGGCTCAAACAGTCGTACGTAAGGCGGTATTCCCGGTTGCCGGGCTCGGCACTCGTTTTCTTCCCGCAACCAAGGCTCAGCCGAAGGAGATGCTGCCGGTCGTTGACAAGCCGCTGATCCAGTACGCGGTCGAGGAGGCCGCGGCAGCCGGCATTACCGAGATGATCTTCATCACCGGCCGCGGCAAGCGCAGCATCGAGGATCACTTCGACAAGGCCTATGAGCTCGAAAGCGAGCTGCACGCACGCGGCAAGAAGACGCTGCTCGAGGCCGTGAAGGACGCCGTGCCCCGCGGCATCAATTGCGTCTACATCCGCCAGGCGGAGCCGCTCGGGCTGGGGCATGCGGTGCTTTGCGCGCGCCAGGTCGTCGGCAACGAGCCGTTCGCAATCCTGCTGGCGGACGACCTGATGCAACCGGCATCCGACGGAGTCGGGGTGCTCAAGCAGATGGTGGACCTGCACACCCGACAGCACGCCAGCGTCCTGGCCGTGCAGGAAGTGCGCCGCGAGGAAACCACGTCGTACGGAATCGTGTCGTGCACGCCCTGGGCCGAGCGGACCAGCCGGATCACCGGGATCGTGGAGAAACCGAAGCCGGAAAACGCGCCTTCCACGCTCGCAGTCGTCGGTCGCTACATCCTCTCACCGATGATCTTCGAGCACCTGGCCAACCTGAAGCCGGGTGCCGGCGGGGAGATCCAGTTGACCGATGCGCTCGCCAAGCTGGTTCACGAGCAGCCGGTGCTGGCCTACAACTTCGAAGGCCGCCGCTACGATTGCGGCTCCAAGATCGGCTACCTGCAGGCTACGGTGGAACTGGGCCTGCAGCATCCGGAAGTCGGGCCCGAATTCAAGGAATTTCTCAAGACGATCAAGATCGGCTGATCCTCATGCTCGGCATCATCGGCGGCAGCGGGCTGGCCAAACTGGTCGGCCTGCAGAACGTGCGTCGGGAAATCACCCGCACGCGCTGGGGGCAGCCGTCGAGCGCGTTGAGCTTCGGGGACCTGGACGGGGTATCGGTGGTGTTCATGGCGCGCCACGGCTACGGCCACACCATCGCGCCGCAGGACATCAACTACCGCGCCAACATCGCCGCGTTGAAGCAGGCGGGTGTCGCGGGGATCATTTCGGTAGCCACCGTCGGCGGCATCCGCAGCGACCTGGTGCCGGGCAAGCTTGCCGTACCTGACCAGCTGATCGACTACAGCACCGGTCGGGTCGGCACCTACTACTCGGGACCCGACCAGCCGGTGGTGCATGTCGACTTCACGCAGCCTTACGATGCCGCCATGCGGTCGCGGTTGCTGGCCGCAGCGCACCACCTGGAGACACCGGTCTTCGACACCGGCTGCTACGCCTGCATGTCGGGACCGCGCCTGGAGACGGCGGCCGAGATCCGTCGACTGGAGCGCGACGGCTGCGACATGGTGGGAATGACCGGCATGCCGGAGGCGGTGCTGGCGCGCGAAGCGGAACTGCCGTATGCAGCCCTGGCCGTCGTCGCCAACTACGCCGCCGGCAAGGGCGACGCGTCCAGCGCCGTACCGATGGACGCCATCGGCCTGGTGCTGGAAGAGGCGATGAAGCGGGTGCTGCCGATTCTCGGCCGGGCAGTCAGGCAGCCCTGAATCGCATGCCGCGGGTGCGGCCGTACGCACGCAGGCGCAGCCTCAGAGCACCACCAGCAGTTCCCGTTCCAGGCGCAGCCGGTCCTTCTCGCTGCCGAGCCGCTCGCCACTGACAGTAAAGATGTCCTCCGCCCGCTCGCCGAGTGTCGCCACCCGCGCGCCGTAGATGTCCACCCCGTTTTGCGACAGCACGCGGGCAATGTCGTAAAGCAGGCCGGTGCGGTCGGTGGAGGTGACGGAGAGGTGGTAACGCTTGCCCGACTCGTCCGCGCGCAGGTCCACTTTCGGCGGAAGCGGAAAGGCCCGCGATCGGCGCGACAGGCGCGCCGGCGCCGCCGGCTTCAAATCCTCCACTGCAAAGCTGCGCTGCAGCCGCTCCGCGAGTTCGACTTCCACCAGCGCCAGCACGTCGCGGTATGGGTGCGCTTAAGTACATAGTCGCCTCACTGGCGGGATCGCCCACGACTTCAACAACCTGCTGCAGGTGATCTCGGGCAACCTGCAGCTGATTTCACGACACGCGGAGGACCCCGGCAAGGTGCATCAGTGGGCGGCCGCTGCGCAGGGAGCGGTGCAGCGCGGCCCCTGGCTGTCTTCGCTCAGCCGCCGACAGGCGCTCGATCCGAAGGTGCGCGACATCGGCCGTCTCGTCGTCGGCATGGACGAGATGCTTCGGCGGACGCTCGGCGAGACCATTCACATCGAGATGGCCGTGGCCGGCGGCCTCTGGAACGCGCTCGTCGATTCCGCGCAACTGGAGTGTCTACGATCTCATCGCGGCCGCTGCGCCACCGAGTTTCTTGACGAATGCGCGCCCCCC
>JACCRJ010000583.1 GCA_013813615.1 Lautropia sp.
GCCTTACCTGGGGCGACGGCGCGCTGCTGGCAGCGGTGGCGCTCGGCGCAATGGGTTATGCCCGCGGCGGCGTGCTATCGCGGGACATGGACGGCGACCTGGTGATCAGCTGGGCGCTGGTCCTCTCGCTGCCACTGACGGCCGGCGTGGCAGTCTGGTCCCTCGCGCAGGGCTGGGCCTTCAACGTGCCGATCGCACAGGTGAAGCCGGCATCGTGGCTGGGCTTCCTGTACGTGAGCCTCTTCTCGATGTGGATCGGCTTCTTCTTCTGGTATCGCGGCCTGGCTGCCGGCGGGGTGGCGCGGGTCGGCCAGGTGCAGCTGCTGCAGCCCTTCTTCACGGTGCTGATCGCAGCGTTGATGCTGGGGGAGGCGCTCGGCTTGAAGACGATAGGCTTCGCGCTGGCGGTGATCGCCACGGTGGCGGCCGGACGCAGAATGCAGGTGGTTGAACAGGCGGATAGACGACCGGATGGACGACCGGATGGACGACCGGATGAATGAGCGGATACCGAAGCGCTTCTGGGCAGATCTCGGCACCGTCGAATTCGAGGGGCTCGACCCCAATCACACGATCGCGGTGCTGCCGGTCGCGGCCACCGAGCAGCACGGGCCGCACCTGCCGGTAAGCGTGGACACCCGCTTGATCGACGGGTTGATCGCCGCAGTGGTGCCCCGGTTGCCGCCGCAGGCGAGCGTGCTGTTCCTGCCAACCGTGGCCGTCGGCAAGAGCAACGAGCATGACGGGTTTGCCGGCACGCTCAGCCTGACTGCGCACACCCTGATCGACGTCTGGATGGAGCTCGGCGCCAGCGTCGCGCGTGCCGGCATCCGCAAGCTGGTGCTCTTCAACTCGCACGGCGGACAGTCGGCTGCCATGGACATCGTCAGCCACGACCTGCGGGCGCTGCACCAACTCCTCGTCTTCTCGGTGAACTGGTACCGGCTGGGCCTGCCGCCGGGATTGATCGACGATGACGAACTGCGCTTCGGGATTCACGGCGGCGAAGTGGAAACATCGATGATGCTGGCGCTGGCGCCGCACCTGGTCGACATGGCGAAGGCGCAATCGTTCGATTCCACGCTGCGCCGGCATGCCGCGGATTACCCGGTGCTCGGCAACAGCGACTCCGCGAGGCTGGGCTGGCAGACCCAGGACCTGAATCCGACCGGCGCGATCGGCAATGCCGCCGCAGCCACCGCACAGAAGGGCCAGGCGATCATCGACTTCGTCGCCGACCGCTTCGTGCGACTGCTCCAGGAACTCGGGAAGATGCCGCTGTCGAGCCTCGTCGACCGCTCGCCGCTGCCGCCGCGCAGTTCCGCGGACTGATCGCGCACGGCGCGCTCCCCGCCTTCAGACGAACCGCGCCACCAGCATCACCAGCAGGGACAGGAGCACGGTGGACGCCACCGGCAGGCTGTAGTCCCGGCCGCGCAGACGGAACTGGAAGTCGCCCGGCAGGCGTCCCAATCCCATGCGGCGCAGAAGCGGCGTCAGGCCGGCGAACAGCACGAGGGCGACCACGACGGTGATCAGCCACTTGATCATCGCGGCGCCTGCCGCATGCCGCCATCGCTGGCGAACGCCTGCAGAAACCCGATGATCCGCTGCGAGTCCAGGCGCGGCTCCCGTGGGTCCTCGTTGCTGCCGACCACGCGATTCATCCACTGCATGTTGTCCTGCATCCGCGCCACCACCGCCGGCCATTCGGCGGACGGGTGGGCAGCCGGGTCCGGCAGCTCGTGGCACTGGTTGCAGGCGCCCTGGAACATCCGGCCGTCCTCCGTAGCAAGCGCCTTCGTCAGTTCGGGCCGCCCCGGCACCGCCGGCGGCAGGCGCCGGTCACGCTCCAACGCGTCCCGCTCGGCCAGATCCAGGGGCTGCTGCGCGTGCCGCGCCAGGTAGGCGTTGATGACCCGCACCTGTTCCGCGTCCGGCGCCTGCAGCCCCTGCATCATTTCATGCATCAGCCGGCCCTGGTTGCCCTCGCCGCGCATGCGCGGCAGCATCCGCTCCACCACCCGCTCCCAGCGCTGCGCGCCATGCATCGCCGGCGCCGGCAGTGCGTGGCATTGCACGCAGTAGCGCGCGGTGAGCCGCGCCGCCGGGCTCTGCGCCTCCGGAAGCTCCGACGGCTTCAGGCGCACCGGCAGGATCCGCAGCAACCACTGCCCGTGCGGATGGCGCTCCCAGTGCCCCCGATACTCTTCTGCAAGGCGGTCGATCTCCGTCGCCTCCGGCAGGCGCTTCTGCCAGGCGGCATCGTTCGGCGACGGCGACGGAAGCGACGACCCCGGTGCGCCCGCGCACGCAAGTCCGACGACGATGCCGAGGACCAGGAGGGTCGTAGTCCTCGTCGGCGCCGCCTGGCGGCCCGTCCGGCC
>JACCRJ010000214.1 GCA_013813615.1 Lautropia sp.
TCATGCGCTCGACATCGATCCCGCTTTGCTTGAGCTTGTCGGTGATCGCCCCGGCCACGCCCGACGTGGTGCCGGGTTGGGCTGTGCTGGCAGCCTGAGCCGCGGTCTCGGGTATCCCGGCGTACGAATCTGTTCCTCTGTTCTGCATGACCATTTGCTGCTCGGTGCGATTGCGTTGAGTGTGTTTGTTGATAGGCGTTGGCCGGGTGAGCAACATCCGGGCCCGCACTGCAACAATCGAGAGAATCAGGCATGCGGTCTGCAATTACCGGGCTCCCACAAAGGCCGAAACCGCCTCGGGCGCCCGTCGGCAGTGGTTTAGCCTTGGCCTTCGGCGAATCAACCAGGAGTGCGTCTGACCATGAGAAAAATCATCTTCGTCGCTTTGAGCGGCTTCCTGTTTCGATGGATCCGACAGCAATTCGGGCGCAATGTTCGCCCGCGGCCATGATCCCTAGGTTGTCCTGCACCCCCCTGCAGTGTGCCACATCTTCCTACGGATTCCTGGCGGGCTTCGCGGCGCCTCCGGGGTCCAGCTCCGCGACGCAATGCCGTGCGGCAATCCACTCCTCGTTGGTCGGCTCTACCACCACCACCACGTTCGAACCGGGCGCGGAGATCTGTTGGCTGCCGCCTGGTTTCAGGCCGGTGTTGGACGCGGCATCGAGCTTCAGCCCGAGGAAGCCGAGCCCCGAGCAGACCCGATCGCGGATGACGGGGTTGCGTTCGCCGATGCCGGCGGTGAACACCAGCAGGTCGAGCCCGCCGAGCGCCGCCGTGAGCGCGCCGATCTCGCGCACGATCCGCCGCACGTAAAGCGCCAGCGCCGCCTGCACCCTCTCGTTGCCCTCCTCCTGCGGCAGCAGCACCCGAGGATCGGCGGAAACGCCGGAGACGCCGAGCAATCCCGACTCGTGGTACAGCACGCGAGCGACCTGCTCGAGCGTCAGCTTCTCGATCTGCATCAGGTAGATCACCGCGCCGGGATCGAGCGAGCCGCAGCGCGTGCCCATCATCAGCCCGTCCAACGCCGAGAAACCCATGGTGGTGCCGACGCTCTTCAAGTCCTGCATCGCGCAGAGGCTGGCGCCGCTGCCGAGGTGGGCGACGATGCACCGGCCGGCCGCCAACTCGCCGTAGCGCTCGGCAAGGACGATCGACAGGTATTCGTACGACAGCCCATGGAAGCCGTACCGGCGCAGACCGCGCTCCCAGGCGGAATACGGCAGCGGCAGCATCTTCTCCACCTGCGGCATGGTGTGGTGAAAGGCGGTGTCGAAGCAGGCCACCAGGGGAATTTCGGGCGCAGCGCGGTGCATGGCTTCGATCGCCTCCAGCGCGAACGGCTGATGCAGCGGCGCAAGCGGGATGTAGGACTTGAGGTCAGCCAGGACCTCCGCATCCACCCGCACCGGCAGGCGATACTTGCTGCCGCCGTGCACGACGCGATGGGCGACCCCGGCCAACGTGCGTCCCTCGAGCCGGGTCGAGGCCCGGACGAGGATGTGTTGAAGCGCAGCATGGTAGGGCTGCGCGGCATCGAGCGCGAGCGGCGCCGGCGCGAGGCCGGTGGCTGCGTAAGTCGGTTGAGCGCCGGCGATACCGTCCACCTTGCCGCTCCAGATCGGCTCGCGCGGCAGCGGCGAGACGGCGGCATCGAAGAGCGCAAACTTGATGCTCGACGAGCCGCAGTTCAGCACCAGGATCGGCCGGCCAGGCGCATGCCCGCTCATGGCGGCGACGAGTCCTGCCTCTTCTTCGGGGAGTCGAAGCGGCTGACTGCCGGCGCAAGCCTGCCGATGTCGGACCAGGCCTCGGTGTGGAATCCGAACTCGGCAACTGCGCAGGTCGGCAGGTCCGGAATCTCATCCGAGAATTTCCGGGCAAGCTCGGTCATCTCCGGGTTGTGCCCGACGATGATGACGCAGGCAAGCTTGTCGTCGAGCGTCTGTACGAGGTAGAGCAACCGCATGACGGAGCTGGCGTAGACTCTCTCGTCCTCGACGAGGCGCTCCAGCGGGAAGTCCAGCGCCTCGGCGATCAACCGGGCGGTGGTGCGGGTCCGCAGTGCGGTGCTGGAGACGATCAGGCCTGGCATCACACCCCGCAGCTTGAGGCGGCGGCCCATCTCCGGGGCATCCTGCCGCCCCCGGTCATTGAGTGCGCGGTCGTGGTCGGGCCGGCCCGGCTCAGCCGGGCTTGCCTTGGCGTGACGGATCAGGAGAAGCGTCTTCATG
>JACCRJ010000607.1 GCA_013813615.1 Lautropia sp.
CTGCAGGCCTGCGGCGTCGACGAAGCGACCTTTGCCGACGAGGTCGGCCGGCGTTCATTTTCGGCAGCCACCCGCCGCGCGGTTGCTGTCGAAAGCCGTCGCGCCCGCGAACAGCTCCTGGCAGGACGGCCGCTGGTCGAGCGCGTGCCGGTTCGTCTCGGTTGGGAGTTGCGTTTCATCATCGGCGGGGCGCTGCAGATCCTGGACCGGCTGCGTGCCATCGACCACGACGTGGCCGCGGCCCGGCCCCGGCTCGGCTGGCGGGATGCGCCGGCGCTGCTGCACAAGGCGCTCACGCTGTCGCGGCAGCAGCCGGATCGCTGATGACGCCGGAGCAATACTGCCAGGACAAGGCGGCTCGCAGCGGCTCGAGCTTCTATTACAGCTTCCTGTTCCTGCCGCCGGAGCGGCGCCGCGCCATCACCGCCCTCTATGCCTTCTGCCGCGAGGTGGACGACGTCGTCGACGAGATCCACGACAAGACCATCGCGGCCTCCAAACTGGCCTGGTGGCGGCTGGAAGTGGAGCGGCTCTATGCGGGTGAACCGAGCCATCCCGTCACCCGTGCGTTGCAGCCGCACCTCGAGCCCTTCGGTATCGCCCGCAAGCAGCTGATCGAAGTGATCGACGGTATGCAGATGGACCTCGACCAGAACCGCTATCTCGACTTCGAGGGGTTGCGCCTTTACTGCCGGCGGGTGGCCGGCGTCATCGGCGAGTTGTCGGCGTCGATCTTCGGCTACCGGGACCCCCTCACGCTGCGCTATGCCGACGAACTCGGCCTTGCATTCCAGCTGACCAACATCATCCGCGACGTCGGCGAAGACGCGCGGGTCGGCCGGGTCTACATCCCGCTCGACGACCTTCAGCGCCACGGCCTGGCCGCGCACCAGCTGCTCGCGGCGCGCGCTGCCGACCAGGACAGCGAGGTGTTTCGCGCCATGATGCGGGATCAGGTCAGCCGCGCCCGCGGACACTACCGCAAGGCCTTCGAGCTGCTTCCGGAAGTCGACCGACGGGCGCAGCGGCCGGGGCTGATCATGTCGGCCATCTATTCGGCGCTGCTCGACGAGATCGAGCGCGACCAGTACCGGGTACTGACCCAGCGCATTGCGCTGACACCGCTGAGAAAACTCTGGCTGGCGTGGCGCACCTGGGTAAACGGCAGGCCCCCCCGGATCGCGGGCCACTGATGCCGCGCCCGGGCACCGACGCGGTGACCGTGATCGGCGCCGGCTGGGCGGGACTGGCGGCAGCGATCCATCTCGTGCGCGCCGGCCGCAGCGTGCGGCTGCTCGACGCCGCACCGCAGGCGGGCGGCCGCGCCCGCCGGATCACGCTCCAGTGGGAGCATCCGGCGGAGGGCGTGAATCCGGTCGAGCTGGACAACGGGCAGCACCTGCTGCTTGGCGCCTACACCGAGGTGCTGCAACTTCTCGAAGTGATCGGCGCGATGGAGGAGCCTCGCCTGCAGCGCCGGCCGATGCGGCTGGCAAGCAGCAGTGGACTGCTGATGGAGCGGCCGGGCTTTGCCAGCGACAGGCTCGGCACCGCGGGTAGCGCAATTGCCGGCGCCGTGCTGGCGCCGTTGTCGCCGCTGCTCGGCCTGGTCCGGGCGCAGGGCCTGTCTGCGGGGTCACGGTGGGCGATGGTGCGGGTCTTTGCGCAGCTTCGTCTCGCCGGCTGGCGTCCGCCGCCTGGGGTCAGCACGGTTGCCGAGTGGTACCGTCAAGCCCGGCAGCCAGCGGAGCTGGTGGAACGGATATGGCAGCCGCTGGTGATCAGTGCGCTGAACACGCCGGCTGACCGTGCCTGCGCTCGCACTTTCCTGAGGGTGCTGCGGGACAGCCTGGGCGGGCCGCCGGGCGCGAGCGATTTCGTCCTGCCGCTGCGCGACCTGAGCGACCTGTTCGTCGACCCCGCGCTCGGCTGGCTGCGCCAGCACGGCGCCGAGCTGATGCTGCGCAGCGACGTGCGGCGCATCGAGCGAGGCGGGACCTGCCGCTATCGGGTCGTCGGCAGCGACCGCAACACCGACAACCCGCTGTCGATCGAGTGCCGGCAGGTGATCCTGGCGACGCCACCGTACGCCAGCGCGCGTCTGCTCGAAGGCGTTGCCGAGCCATCGCTGGTCGCCGAGCTGAACCGGTTCCAGTACTTGCCGATCACCACCGCCTACCTCGGCTGGCCGCACGAGGCGCTGGCCCCGAAGGACGGGTTTCAGGAACCGATCGTGCCGGCGCTGATGTCGCTGCGTGAATCGGCTGCGGAGCATCGCTTTGCGCAATGGTTCTTCGACCGCGGCCCGCAGGCCCACTGGCGGATCGCCGCCCTGGTCCTGAGCGATAGCCGGGCTGCCCGCGAGCTCGGCGACAACCAGCTGGGCGAGGCGCTGACGCGCCAGGTCACGGATGAACTGGCGCTGCCCGCGCCGATGCAGCTGAGTCTGATCCACGAAAAGCGCGCCACCATCGCCTGCACGCCCGATCGGCCCCGACTGCTGCCGGACGCCGCCGGCCCGCGTCTGCGCGGGCTGGCGTTGGCGGGCGACTACATGTACGGCGACTATCCGGCGACACTCGAAGGCGCCGTGCGCAGCGGGCGCGTGGCCGCCGAGGCCGTCGCCGGGGGGTGATCGGAAGGCCTGCGGTATCGCAGAAGGTCAGCGCTGCCGGCGGCATTGCCGCCCGACCCCTACCATGCCGCGGCGAGCGCTTCCTCTATCCGGTCCGCCGCCACGACTTCGAGTCCTTCGATCCCGCGCTTCGGCGCATTCGCCCGGGGCGCGATCACCTTGCCGAAGCCGAGCTTGACCGCTTCGCGCAGCCGCTCCTGACCCCGCGGTGATGGCCGGATCTCTCCGGTCAGGCCGATCTCGCCGAACACCGCGAGCCCGCGCGGCAACGCGCGATTCTTCAGCGACGACAGGATGGCCAGCACCACCGCGAGGTCGGCCGCCGGCTCGGTGATCCGCACGCCGCCGACGGCGTTGACGAAGACGTCCTGATCGTACGCCTGGACGCCGGCATGCCGGTGCAGCACCGCCAGCAGCAGGGCCAGCCGCGTCGCGTCGAGTCCGACGGACAGGCGCCGCGGCTGAGGCGCATGGGCGGTGTCGACCAATGCCTGGATCTCCACCAGGAGCGGCCGGGTGCCTTCCTGCGTCACCAGCACGCACGATCCCGGCACCGGCTGCGCATGCTGTGACAGAAACATCGCCGACGGATTGCTTACCGCGCGCAGGCCGCGGTCGGTCATCGCGAAGACACCCAGTTCGTTGACGGCGCCGAAGCGGTTCTTGATCGCCCGCACCAGGCGGAAGGTCGAGTGGCTGTCGCCTTCGAAGTAGAGCACTGTGTCCACCATGTGCTCCAGGACCCGCGGCCCCGCGAGTGCTCCTTCCTTGGTCACATGGCCGATCATCACCACCGTGACGCCCTGCTGCTTGGCCATGCGCGTCAGCTGCGCGGCACAATCACGCACTTGCGCGATCGAGCCCGGCGCCGACTGCAGCTGGTCGGTGAACACCGTCTGGATTGAATCGATCACCACCACCGACGGCAGGTGCTGCTGGATCGCGGCGTTGATACGCTCGAGCGAGATCTCCGCAAGCATCGGAAGGCGCGAGCCGTCGACGCCGAGGCGGGCCGCCCGCAGCGCCACCTGGCTGAGCGACTCCTCGCCGGACACGTAGAGCACCTTGCTGGCCTGGGATAGGCTCGCCAGTGCCTGCAGCAGCAGCGTCGATTTGCCGATGCCCGGGTCGCCGCCGATCAGCACCACCGAACCCGGCACCAGGCCGCCGCCGAGGACCCGGTCGAACTCCTCGAGCCCGGTGGCCAGACGCGGCGACGACTCCACCGCGACGTCGGCAAGGAACTCGACGGTGCTGGGGGCGGCCAGGGACTCGAAGCGGCTCGCCGGCGCACGCTCGACCTTGGTCTCCTCCAGCGTGTTCCAGGCGCTGCAGGCCGGGCACTGCCCCTGCCACTTGGCCGATGCGGCACTGCATTCGCGGCAGACGTAGTGGCTCTTGGCTTCGCGACGGTCGCGGTCGCCGTGCTTGCTGCCGATCATGTCGCCACCTGGTCGAAGTCTTCCGTGACCTCGCGCCTCACGCGCGCGGTGACTGCGCACAGCAGGTCGTAACCGATCGTCCCGGCACCAGCAGCCACCTCGTCGACGTGGACCCTGCTGCCCCACAGTTCCACCGGCGTGCCGACGACAGCGGCCGGCAACGCGCTGATGTCGGCGGCGAGCATGTCCATCGAGACGCGGCCGACCGTACGGGTGCGCACGCCGCCGACGGCGATCGGCGTGCCGGTGGGTGCCAGCCGAGGATAGCCGTCGGCATAGCCGCAGCTGACGATGCCGACGCGCATCGCTGACGCGGCGGTGAAGTTCGACCCATAACCGACCGAATCGCCCGGTTGCAGATCCTGGACGGCGATCAGGCTGCTGGTCAGGCGCATGGCAGGCCGAAACCCGAACGAGGCGGCGCTGCGGTCGGCGAACGGTGTAGCGCCGTACAGCACGATGCCCGGCCGCACCCAGTCCCGTTGGCTGTGCGGCAAGGTCAGCAGCGCCGCCGAGTTGGCCAGGCTGCGCTCGCCCGGCAGCCCCGCGGTTGCTTCGTCGAAACGCTGCATCGGCGCCAGCGCGCCCCCCGGGAGGTCGGCGTTTGCGAAGTGCGTCATGACGCCTACCGACGCGACCAGGCGGCAATGGCTCAAACGAGCATGCAACGGCCTTGCGGCTGCTGCCGGCACGCCGAGTCGGTTGAGGCCGGTGTTGATCTTCAGGTAGACGGGTAGTGGCGGACCCGCACCGGCGCCGGCACTTGCTTCCAGCCAGGCCACCTGCTCCAGGTCATGGACCACCAGCGACAGGCCGAGTCGCGACGCGAGCGCAACGTCGGCGGCCTCGAAGGCGCCCTCGATCATCAGGATCGGCCGCGTCCAGCCCGCTTCGCGCAGCGCAAACGCGCCCTCGAACTCGAGCAGCGCCAGCCCCTGCGCCTTGTCGAAGCCGCGCATCGCTGCGAGCAGCCCATGTCCATACCCGTTGGCCTTGACCACGCCCCAGACACGGGCGCCGGGCGCAGCCTGCTTCACCTGCCACAGATTGTGCGCAAGCGCGCCGATCGACGTGGTAGCGGTAGTGTTTCGACTCATCCGAACGGGTCCGACTGCGTTTAATACTGGCTGAAGCTGTTGCCCGCGGGCGCCACGGCGGCTGCAGGTCGTGCTGCGCGTGTCCGCCGCAGCTCCAGGCTATTGTGCCTGCGGCCGGTGCGATGTCGTCACTGGCGGGCATTCGGGCCCGGGGCGGGTCCGCGAGGCTTCATGTTATAACCACGCCCGGACACGGGCCTGTGAGCGATCCAGCGTTCAACGGGCTGAGGCTGGGCAACCGACCGACTGGAAGACAAGGACAAGCCGCGATCGCCGCATCTGCCACACCTGCGACATCCGCAACCGCGATTCCCCGCGAATGAAGCGCGGCTTCTACACGATCATGGCCGCGCAGTTCTTCTCGTCGCTGGCCGACAACGCGCTGCTGATCGCCGCGATGGCGCTCCTGGCCGAGTTGCATTCGCCGGAATGGACGGTGCCGCTGCTCAAGCTCTTCTTCACCATCTCCTATGTGATGCTCGCGCCATTCGTGGGTGCCTTCGCGGATTCGATGCCCAAGGGCCGGGTGATGCTGGTCACGAACTTCGTCAAGATCTTCGGCTGCGCGCTGCTGTTCTGGACGGTCCATCCGCTGCTGGCCTACGCCGTCGTCGGCTTCGGGGCGGCGGCCTACTCGCCGGCCAAGTACGGCATCCTCACGGAGCTGCTGCCAGCGGAGAAGCTGGTCGCGGCCAATGGCTGGATCGAAGGCACCACGGTCGCCTCCATCATTCTCGGCACGCTGCTCGGCGGCGCCCTGATCGCGCCGCGCCTGTCGGCCAGCCTGCTGGCGCTCGACATGCCGCTGGTCGACACCGGCATCACCAGTCCTGCCGAAGCGGCGATTGCGGCGATCGCCGCGATCTACCTGCTGGCGGCCCTGTTCAACCTGCGGATCCCCGACACCGGCGCACGTTACCCGCATCAGCAGCACCATCCGGTCAAGCTGGTACGCGAGTTCATTCACTGCAACTTCACGCTGTGGCGCGACAAGCTCGGGCAGATTTCCCTGGCGGTGACCACCCTCTTCTGGGGAGCCGGCGCGACGCTGCAGTTCATCGTCCTGAAGTGGGCGCAGATCCATCTCGGCATGCGCCTCGACCAGGCGGCGGTGCTGCAGGGAATCGTCGCATTGGGCGTGGCGGTCGGCGCAACCGGCGCCGCCTCCGCCCTGCCGCTGAGGCGATCGCTGCGCGTCCTGCCCTGCGGCGTCGCGATGGGACTGATGGTGCCGATGATGACGATCGTCTCCTCGACGCCGGTTGCGTACGGAATGCTGGTGATCATCGGGGCGCTCGCCGGCTTTTTCGTCGTCCCGATGAACGCGCTGCTGCAGCACCGGGGCTACGTGCTGATGAGCGCTGGCCACTCGATCGCCGTGCAGAACTTCAACGAGAACCTGAACATCCTGCTGATGCTCTCGCTCTACGCACTTCTGCTCAAGGTTGACCTGCACATCAACACCATCGTCGTGTTGTTCGGACTGTCGGTAGCCGCGGCGATGATCCTGGTCATGCGGCGCCACCGCGCCAACCAGCGCAATTTCGATTCGGAGGCGCTGATCGGCAGGCAGCCGGAGGCGGCGACGGGCGAAATCAAGCCCTGAGCTCCCGCTCTCGTGTCGCCACGTCGTGCGCGAGACAAAGGTCTTCCCAGCTCTTG
>JACCRJ010000618.1 GCA_013813615.1 Lautropia sp.
GCTGGTCCAGATACTGCGCCAGCTCGGCATGGCTGCGCGATTCGTCTCCGGTTACCTGATCCAGTTGAAGGCGGATGTCGCGCCGCTCGAGGGCCCCGCCGGCCCGGCGGACGACTTCACCGACCTGCACGCCTGGGCCGAGGTCTACATTCCGGGCGCCGGCTGGATCGGGCTCGATCCGACGTCCGGGCTGCTGACCGGCGAAGGCCACATTCCGCTCGCCTGCTCCGCATTGCCGGCGTCGGCGGCGCCGGTCACCGGCATGGCGGATCCGGCGCAGGTCCAGTTCCACCACGAGATGCGGGTGAGCCGGCTGCGCGAAGACCCCCGCGTGACAAAGCCCTATGGCGAAAGCGATTGGGAGGCGATCGACGCGCTGGGGCGGGCGGTGGACGAGCAGCTGCTGCGGGACGATGTTCGCCTGACGCAGGGCGGCGAGCCCACCTTCGTGTCGATCGACGACATGGAAGGCGAAGAGTGGAACACCGCCGCCCTCGGCGAGCGCAAGCGCGAACTCGCCGGCCAGCTGGTGGAGCGCCTGCAGAGGCGCTTCACCCGTGACTCGTTGCTCCACCACGGCCAGGGCAAGTGGTACCCCGGCGAGCCGCTGCCGCGCTGGGCGCTGAACCTGTTCTGGCGTACTGACGGGCAGCCGATCTGGCGGGATCCTGCGCTGCTGGCCGGTGAAAGCGGCAGCGCCGGCTGCAGCCAGGGCGAAGCGCACCGGTTTGCGCTGACGCTGACCGGCGCGCTCGGCCTCGATCGCAACTACCTGATGCCGGCGTATGAGGAGGTGATCGGGAGGCTCCTGGACGAGCAGCGGCTGCCGATCAACGCAGAAGCCTCGAACTACGATCTGAAGGATCCGGCGCAGCGCCGGCAGCTTGCCCTGCTGCTGCAGCAGGATCTCGTCGCCGTCGCCGGTTACGTCCTGCCGCTGAAGGCGCTGCCGCCGCCGGCCGGAGCCGCCGCGGACTCGCCGCGCTGGCTCTCGGGTCGATGGCCCCTGCGTCGCGGCAGGCTGTTCCTGGTGGAAGGGAGTTCACCGCTCGGGCTGAGACTGCCGCTGGTGTCGCTGCCCTGGCGGCTGCCCGCGGAGATCGAGCCGGAGTTCCCGGCGGATCCCTTCGAGGCGAGACTCTCGCTTGATGCGCCCCCGGCTGTCGGCGCCGTCGACGTGACCGTGATTGCGCCCGCCGTGATGGCGCCTGCGTCGAAGAGCGACGCCGCCGTACCGGCGGAACTGGCCGAGTCGGCTGAAGCCGCGCGGGTCCAGGCCGAGGAGGCGCTGGCGGAGACCTCAGCGCGCGACGTCATCCACACGGCGCTGTGCGTTCAGGTCCGGGACGGCCTCCTGCATGTGTTTCTGCCGCCGCTGGCCCGCTTGGAGGATGCATTGTGGCTGCTGGCGACGATCGAGGCCTGCGCAGCCGCTACCGGCTCGAAGGTCCGCCTGGAAGGCTATCCCCCGCCGCGCGATCCGCGGTTGAGGATGCTGAGCGTGACGCCGGATCCCGGCGTCATCGAAGTCAACATCCATCCGGCATCCCGCTGGCCGGAGCTCGTCGACAACGTCACCGCCCTGTACGAAGAAGCGCGCCTGTGCCGGCTCGGCACGGAGAAGTTCATGCTCGATGGCCGGCACACCGGCACCGGCGGCGGCAACCACGTCACGCTCGGCGGCCCCACCGCCGCCGACAGCCCGATGCTGCGCCGCCCCGACCTGCTGCGCAGCCTGGTCACCTATTGGCAGAACCACCCGTCGCTTTCGTACCTGTTCTCCGGCGCCTTCATCGGGCCCACCAGCCAGGCGCCGCGGGTCGACGAAGCGCGCGACGACACGCTCTACGAACTGGCGATCGCATTCCAGCAGATGGAGAAGGCGCTGCCTAAGGCAAGCGAATCCAAACGGCCATGGCTGGTGGATCGGCTGCTGCGCAACCTGCTGGTGGACCTGACCGGTAACACCCACCGGGCCGAGTTCTCCATCGACAAGCTGTACTCGCCGGACGGACCCACCGG
>JACCRJ010000623.1 GCA_013813615.1 Lautropia sp.
GAAGAGCGCGATCTTCGCGGGGTTGGGGGTCGGGTGAAAGTAAAAGCGGATCATGGTTGGCGCCTCGTTGTCGTGGAAATCGGTGGTTTAGCTGCTTTACGGGCAGGACATGCGGCCACGAGCACGCCGCCAACGACGGCGGCAAGCGCGACGCATTCCCCTCGAGACGGCAGCTCTCCAAGGATGTGAATGGCAACCATTTGTTGGTGGTTTCCCTGCGAGCAAGGTGAATGAGCAAAGGACTCGCGGCGACCATCGCAGCGGATCGGGACATTTTATATCGAACGATCAAAAACCGCTCTTCCTGCCGAGGATCGAGAGCAGCACCATCACAAGCGACCGGGGCTATGACATCGGCGCAGCATGGAAGAAAGTCAGCCAGGCCGAGCGGCCCTATCTGTCGGTAACCCTGGACGATCCCTCGTTCCCGGCGACGATCTACGCCCGCCTGATCGAAGGCGAGAACGGCACGCACAACCTGGTCTGGTCGCGCGGCAAGGGCGACTGGGCGTCGCCACCTAGCGCCCCGCTTCGGCGGGGCACATCTTCTTCGCCGGAGGCGGCCGGGGCCGGGCCCTCTGCCGGCCACCGTCGATACCATCGTTCGTGAGTGACTCGCAATCAGTCCGCAAGCCGCACGCCGCCTGGCTCAACCGCGCGCCGATACCAACATCGACAAGAAAATTCGTTGATGGCATCGTCTGCGCGCAGGGAGGTGCCTTCGAGCGGTGCCACGACGAATGCCATCAGACCAGCAGAAAACTGGAGGGGTTAAATACCCCCTACTCCCACTCGATCGTTGCCGGCGGTTTTCCCGAAATATCGTAAACCACCCTATTGATCCCCCGCACTTCATTGATGATTCGGTTGGAGATCCTTCCCAGCAGCGTGTGCGGCAGCATCGCCCAGTGCGCCGTCATGAAGTCCTGCGTCTGCACCGCGCGCAGCGCGGTCACGTACTCGTAGGTCCTGCCGTCGCCCATCACGCCGACCGACTTGACCGGCAGGAAGACCGCGAATGCCTGCGAGGTGAGGTCGTACCAGGACTTGCCGATGTCTTCCTCGCCGGCGATACCGGCGGCCACGTCGCTGGCGGTAGCCAGGGTCCCGCGCAACTCTTCGATGAAGATCGCATCCGCCCGGCGCAGCAGGTCCGCATACTCCCGCTTGACCTCGCCAAGGATCCGCACGCCCAGGCCAGGGCCCGGGAACGGGTGGCGGTAGACCATGTCCCGCGGCAGGCCGAGCGCGACGCCGAGCTCGCGCACCTCGTCCTTGAACAGGTCCCGCAGCGGCTCCAGCAGCTTTAGGTTGAGGGTCTCCGGCAGGCCGCCGACGTTGTGGTGCGACTTGATCGTCTTCGCCTTCTTCGTCTTGCTGCCCGCGGACTCGATGACGTCCGGATAGATGGTGCCCTGCGCCAGCCATTGCGCGTCGCGCAGCTTGCCGGCCTCGTGCTGGAATACCGTCACGAATTCGGCGCCGATGGTCCTGCGCTTGAGTTCCGGATCCGACACTCCGGCGAGCTTCGCGAGGAACACCTCGCCGGCGTCGACATGGATCACCCGGGCTCCGAGGCTGCGGGCGAAAGTGCGCATGACCTGCTCGGCCTCGTCCAGGCGCAAGAGGCCGTGGTCGACGAAGACGCAGGTGAGCTGCTCGCCGATCGCACGGTGGATCAGCGCAGCCGCAACCGACGAATCGACCCCGCCCGACAAGCCGAGGATGACGTGCTGCGCGCCGACCTGGCTGCGGATCGACGCGATGGCATCGTCGACGAAGTGGGGCATGTCCCAGTCACCGGCGCAGCCGCAGATGTCGCGCACGAAGCGGCGCAGGATCGCCTTGCCCTGCGTGGTGTGGGTGACTTCCAGGTGGAACTGCACCGCATAGAAGTTTCGGGTCTCGTCGGCCATGCCCGCAATGGGGCAACTGGCGGTGGACGCCATCAGCGCGAAACCCGGCGGCATGGCGGTGACCTTGTCGCCGTGGCTCATCCAGACGTCCAGCAGGCCGTGGCCTTCCGCGTTGCGGTGGTCCTCGATGCCGTCGAACAGCCGGGTATGTCCCCGCGCCCTCACCTGGGCGTAGCCGAACTCGCGGTGATCCGAGTACTCGACCTTGCCGCCCAGCTGCTCCGCCATCACCTGCATGCCGTAGCAGATGCCCAGGACCGGCACGCCGAGCTCGAAGATCGCCGGATGCGGATGAATTGCATCCGCCTCGTAGGCAGAGGCATGGCTGCCGGAGAGGATGATCCCGCGGGCGCCGAAGCCGCGGATGAAGTCGGCGTCGACGTCGCCCGGGTGGATCTCGCAGTAGACCCGGGATTCACGCACCCGCCGCGCGATCAGCTGGGGCACCTGGGAGCCGAAATCGAGAATAAGGAGCTTCTGGTGTTGCACCGATGGAGTCCGTGATTCGGTTGGAACGGTGGTCCAGCAGGCGGCCTGCGGGCCGGCGGTCAATCGACGTGGTAGTTCGGCGCTTCCTTGACGATCTGCACGTCGTGCACATGCGACTCGCGCATGCCGGCGCTGCTGATCTCCATGAACTGGGCTTTCTGGTGAAGCTGTTCGATGGTGGCGCAGCCGCAGTAGCCCATGCTCGCGCGCACGCCGCCGCAGAGCTGGTAGATGATCGGGATCAGCGACCCTTTGTAGGCCACCCTCCCCTCGATGCCTTCCGGAACCATCTTCTCGGCCGCGCTGGAGGCGTCCTGGAAGTAGCGGTCCGCCGCGCCGTCTTGCATGGCGCCGAGCGAGCCCATGCCGCGGTAGCTCTTGAAGGACCGGCCCTGGAACAGGATGACCTCGCCCGGCGCCTCTTCGGTGCCGGCGAACATCGAGCCGAGCATGACGGAGTCGGCGCCCGCGGCGAGCGCCTTCGCGACGTCGCCCGAATAACGGATGCCGCCGTCGCCGATCAGCGGAATGCCGGTGCCCTTGAGCGCTTCGGCGACATCCGCGATGGCGGTGATCTGCGGCACGCCGACGCCTGCGACGACGCGGGTCGTGCAGATGGAACCGGGACCGATGCCGACCTTGATCGCATCGGCGCCGGCGTCGACCAGCGCGCGCGCCGCGGCGGCGGTTGCGATGTTGCCGGCGATGACGTCGAGCTTCGGATGCTGCCGCTTGATTTCCCGCACCCGGTCGATCACCCCGCGCGAGTGGCCGTGCGCGGTGTCGACCACGATGACGTCGACGCCGGCCTGCACCAGCCGCTCCAGTCTTTCATCGCTGTCGCCGCCGGTGCCGATGGCCGCGCCGGCGCGCAGCTTGCCGGAGGCATCCTTGGAAGCATTCGGATGCTCGGTTGCCTTGAGGATGTCCTTGACGGTGATCAGCCCGCGCAGCTCGAACGCGGCGTTCACCACCAGCACCCGCTCCAGCCGGTGCTTGTGCATCAGCTCCTGCGCGTCGTCGAGGCTGGCGCCTTCGCGCACGGTGATCAGCCGTTCCCGCGGTGTCATGATGCTTCGGACCGGCGCTTCCAGCCGTGTCTCGAAACGCAGGTCGCGGTTGGTGACGATGCCGACGACGGTTCTGCCCGCTACCACCGGCAGGCCGGAGATCCGGTGCTGACGCGTGATGGCGAACACCTCGCGCACCGTCATCTCCGGTGTCACCGTGATGGGATCGGCCACCACGCCGGATTCGAAACGCTTCACCTTGGCGACCTCTGCCGCCTGGCTGGCCGGCGGGAGGTTCTTGTGGACGATGCCGATGCCACCTTCCTGGGCCATGACGATGGCCAGTTCGCTTTCGGTGACGGTATCCATCGCTGCCGAGATCAGCGGGATGTTCAGTTGGATCGACCGGGAGAGGCGCGTTCTGAGTGAAGTGTCGCGCGGAAGCAGGTCTGAGTAGGCGGGAACAAGCAGGACGTCGTCGAACGTCAGAGCCTTCTTGGCCAGGTGCATGCAGTTACCTATCCGGCAAAGCGACATTATAGCGAGTCGGCCCGGCACGGAAAATGCCGCTGCGGTGGCGATTCGGCGGCGCGTATCGCGCCACCGGCCCTCCGCCGGCGGCCGCTCGTCTGCTGACCCCGGTTCCGTGCGATGCCTGGCGACAGAATGCGGGGAGAAGCGTCCAACCCTGGCCAGTGACCCGGCCGGATAGACGGACTCCGCCCAAGGTAGCCCGCATGCACCAACGATATCCCCGCCTGTGCCGACTGCTGGTGTTTTCTGCCACGGCGGCGACGCTTGCCCTCGCAAGCACCGCTGCTGACGCCCAGTACCAGTGG
>JACCRJ010000640.1 GCA_013813615.1 Lautropia sp.
CACCGCGGCCGGCGCCGAACAGCGACTGGAACGGGGCGAGGTCGGGGTGCACCGCGATCTCGCGGCCGGTGTTGAGTCCGGCGGCATTGTTGTGCGCGAGTGCCAGCACCGAACGGGCGGTGCCGGCACCCGGCAGGTCGAGCGCAATCGGGTCCGGCGCGACGTTCCTGGCGGCGAGGTAGCCGGCCCACGAGCCGGGGTCGGTCGCGAGGACGGTGTTGGCATAATCGCAGCCCCCGTACAGGAAGACGCAGACGAGCGCCTTGTAGTCCGACGGTGACGACTGCGCCGCCGCGGCGCCGATCGTCGCAAGGTTGAGCGCGAGGCCGCTGCCGGCAGCCGGCACCATCGCCGACAATGCCGAGGCCGTGCGCAGGAAGTGGCGGCGGGACTGGTTGGTGGCCTTCATCATTGATCCTTCGAGGTTGTTGCGCTGCTTCACTTCTGGGCAAGAAACTCGGGCGACGCGACGGTGAGGAACAGCGCCAGCCTGGCGCGGTCGCGCCTGGCGTTGGCGATGCCGGTCTCACCCACGGCCGGCACGACTACCGATCCGACCACGTCCCGAATCCGCGTCCGGGTCTCGGGCCGATATTTGCCGCTGGTCAGCAGCAGTTCCACCCGGGCCAGGAGGAGATCGACATCCCCGGCCAGCGCCTGCAGTTCGGTCAGATCGAGCTTCACGTCGTTGCTGTTGCCGAAGCCGTTCTGGATCGCCGACTGCACGGCGTTCAGGTAGCCGGCCACCGACGACTCGTTGGCCGCCTGCAGTTCGGGCGCGACCAGCCCGCCGGCGGCAAGTTCGCTGTTCGGCGGCGTGTACCCGGGCCGCCAGAAGTTGAAGACCGACGGTGAGCGCATTGCCGTCTGGCCGAGCGACGTGCCCGGGTCATCGGTGTTGTGGATCTGGAACTGGCCGCTGGTCGACGTCGCGTTGGCTGCGCGCATCAGCGCCGTCATCCGCAGCAGCGGCTCACGCACCTTGCCGTAGGCGGTGTCGCTGTCCGACGGCAGGTTGCGCGCCTCCGGGTCCAGCAGTATCTGCCGCAGCACCGCCTTCATGTCGCCGCGAACGCCCTGGCCGTTGTCCGCGAAGGCGGCAGCGACCCGGCCGACGTAGGCCGCACTGGGATTGCTGCTCACCAGACGCTGGATCAGCTGCCTGCCGATGAAGGGGCCGACATTCTGATGCATGAACAGCCTGTCGAGCGCACAGCTCAGCGTGGCCCGTGGCATGGTGCCGGCGGGGCAGATGCCGCCCAGGAAGGTCTTGGCGGCTTCCGAGTGATACTGCGCGTACGGCTGCATCGGTTCGATGGCGCGATCCGGATAGGCCGGACTGCCGCCGCCGTTGAAGCGCGACGACTCGGTGTCCGGCCCCGCCCAGCTCCAGCCGGTGAACACGTTGGCGATGCCGGTCACGTCCTCGTTCGTATAGGTTTCAGCGGGCCGTCCGTCGGCGCCGATCACGCGCGTGCCGTCCGGATTCAGCAGATGCACGCCGATCGTGAAAAGCTGCATGACCTCGCGCGCATAGTTCTCGTCCGGCACCCGGCTGTTGTCGCCGCGGTTGCGCAGGTGGGACAGGTAGAGCCCCATCATCGGATGCAGCGTGACCTCTTCCAGGAGCGTGCGGAAGTTGCCGAACGCGTTGCGCCCGAGCACGTCGAAGTAGCTGGCAACGCCGCGCGGATGCTGTGAAACGTTCATGTCGTTGAGCGACACCACGAAGATCTGCGAGAGTGCAAACGCGATGCGCTGCCGCAGGACATCGTCGGCGAGCAGCGCGCTGCGCCAGAAGCTCTGGTAGATCCAGTCGGTATTGGTGGTGGTCGGGCTGCCGCTGGCAGCCACCCGTTCCTGCCAGTAGCCCAGGTGCGTATAGCTCTGCGGCTTGGCGAACTCCCCGGCGAGCCAGGCGTCGAGTTGGACCGCCATCACCCGGTCGATCTCGGCAGTGGTGGGGCCGAAGGTCGTCTGGGCGAGGAAGCGCGAGGCATCGGCACCGGTCTCCGCCTTGGTAACCAGCGGCCCCGACGAGTTGGCCGCCAGATTGGCCTGCGCGTCGCTGCCCCCGCCTCTACTGCCTCCACCGCTGCAGCCCGCCAGGACCGCACACGCGGCAGCGAGACCGAAGACACCGACGCACCGCTTGTAGTTGCACTTCATGCAAACTCTCCGCCGACGGCAATACTGGAATGGTTCGCAGCGTAGTGGCGGAAATCACACATCGCGTGGGGCGGCCGACTGCCGGCGCCGGCAGCAGGGCGGCCGGCGTTCGCTCACCGTTCGGCGGGTGCCAAGCCGACGAGCGGCGGCTTAAACTGAAGCCTTGCCTCGCGGGGCTCAGCGGATATCTCCGGCATCACCGATGAAACGTCTCGTGCAGGCTCCGAATACCGCCCTTGCGCACCTGTGGACTGCG
>JACCRJ010000653.1 GCA_013813615.1 Lautropia sp.
GAGCTGGACCTGCCGAGATACGTGGCCGGAAGCAGGGTTGCCCGCGAGCTCCAGAGGAAAAAAATGGACTGTGGATGCATCTTAAAACACAATAACAGTCGCAAGGTGGCATCCGCGAGACGCCGTGCCCCGTTGCCATTCCTACCCCATCCGAGGCCATGCGTCTCACCCTCTACACCGATTACTCGCTCCGACTGCTGATCTACGCCGCCCTCAAGCCCGACGATCTGGTCAACGTCAGCGACGTGGCCAAGGCCTACGGGATCTCGCGAAACCATCTGACCAAGGTGGTACACCAGCTTGGTCTCGCCGGTTATCTGGAGACGGTCCGTGGCAAGGGCGGAGGATTGCGGCTCGCCAAGGCGCCCGCTTCGATTCGCGTCGGCGACGTGGTGCGCCAAACCGAGCCCGACATGGCGCTTGCCACCTGCTTCAGGCCAATCGATGGACCGTGCGTGATCCTGCGGTCGTGCCTGCTGAGGACCGCGTTGCACGAAGCGCGTGAAGCTTTCCTTCACGCGCTGGACGGCTACACCCTTGCCGACCTGACAACCCCGGCGCCCGATCTGCTGACCCTTCTCGGCATCGCGGTCTCCACCGGCGGGGCGAAGCGAGCCGGAAGCAAGCCGGCTTCGGACGCAATTCCCGCGGTGCGTCCGGGGGGTGCCGAACGCGCCCTGCCGGGGGGGCGTATAGTCGATCGGCCAAGCAACCGGAGTTGACCATGTTCCGTTCGTTCATCCTGGCATTTGTCGTGGCCGGGTGCAGCTCTTTCCAGGCCCCTTCCACCCAGAGTCCCTCGGGCGCTTCGCCCCGCCAGCCGGTTGCGGGTGATGAAGTGCACCGGGGCCTGCTCACCAATCAGAAATCGTCGCCGGATTCCGGCCAGGCTTCGGAGGGCGGCGGCGGCCGGAGCGGCGGCGGCGGCCGGAGCGGCGGCGGCATCTGATGATTCCCGCATTTGAAGCACTCGCCCGGCTGCGCGAGGGCAACCGGCGGTTCGTCTCCGAAGTGCGCAGCCGGGACAGCAGGGCCGGCGAGACGCGACGCCGGGAAGTCGCCGACGGCCAGAATCCTTTCGCCATCATCCTGGGATGTTCCGACTCCCGGGTGCCTGCGGAGATCGTCTTCGACCAGGGGCTGGGCGACCTGTTCGTCATCCGCGTGGCGGGCAACATTGTCGCGCCCTCGCAGGTCGACAGTGTCGAGTTCGCCGCCGAGCGATACGGCACGCGGCTGGTCGTCGTGCTGGGTCATTCCCGGTGCGGTGCGATCCTGGCGACGCTCGAGCAGCTCGATCGCCCGGCAGAAAACCAGTCGCGCAACCTGCGCTCGATCGTCGATCGGGTGCGCCCGTCTGTCGAAGCGCTGCTGGACACCGAACTTCGTCACCAGCCGGAGGCCCTCGTGCACCAGGCGGTACGCGCCAACATACGTGTTTCAGCGAGCCATCTCCGCCACGGCTCGGAGGTACTCGAGCAGCTCATCGAACGCGACGGCCTGCTGGTGGTGGGCGCGGAATATTCGCTCGAGACCGGCCTCGTCGAGTTCTTCGACGGCGCGCCCGCCGCCGTCTGACGCAGGCGCCGCCGCCAGGTCATTCCTTGCGCAGGCGGTCGAGCCGCAGCCGGTCGCGCTCATCGCTGACCCGACGCACCGCCAGCCAGGTGGCGCCGAGCGCGCCCAGCCCGGCGCCACCGGCCAGCAGGAAGAGCACGAGGATCTGGTATTTCGCGGCTTCGAAGGGGTCCATGCCTGCAAGGATCTGGCCGGTCATCATGCCGGGCAACGTGATGATGCCGGCGGCAGACATCTGGTTGATGATCGGAATCAAGCCGCTGCGCAAGGCGCTGCGTTGCATCGACCTGAACGCCCTGCCCCGGCTCGCACCCAGCGCGAGCTGCGCCTCGATGGCCGCACGCTCGCGTACGATGGCGGTGTTGAAGGCGTTCAGGCTGATGCTCACGCCGTTCATGACGCTGCCCAGCACGATGCCGGCCAGGGGTATGAGGACCTGCGGTGCAAACCAGGGATCCGGGCGCAAAGCGGCCAGCCCGAAGGCGGTGACGAAGACCGTCGCGAGTGTCGTGATACCGGCGCCGATGCCGATGCCCCAGGCACCGGCGAGACGGCGCTGCTGGCGCGACACGATTTCGTAGGTCGCCGCCGCAAGCATCGCCAGCAGCACAGCTGCAACCGGCAGCGGAGACGACAGGTCGAACACCGCCTTGAGCACCAATCCCACCAGCAGCAGCTGCACCACCACCCGCACACCGGCGACCAGCAGGTCCCGCGCGATACGGAGGTTGAGCAGGAGCGAAAGCACCGCGTTCAGCACCACCAGGCAGGCGCCGATCGCAAGATCCCAGTACCCTACCAGCGGCGGGTTCAAGCTGCCCGGTCCCGAAGTCGTCCATCGCTCAGTTCGAGGTGCCTGCACGCCATCCGCCCGGCCTGAGC
>JACCRJ010000676.1 GCA_013813615.1 Lautropia sp.
GCAGCACGCAGACGCTCCGATGGGAACCGCGCCCGACGCGGCCGCGCAGCTGGTGCAGCTGCGAGAGCCCGAACCGCTCGGCATGTTCGATCACCATCAGGCTTGCGTTGGGCACGTCGACACCGACTTCGATGACGGTGGTGGCCACCAGCACGTCGATCTCCCCGCCCTTGAAAGCCGCCATCGCCTGTGCTTTCTGCTCACCCGGCAGCCGCCCGTGCACCAGCCCCACCCGCAGGCCCTGCAGTTCTTCGCCGAGGCGCTGGAAGGTCGCCAGCGCGTTCTCCAGGTCGAGCGCTTCGGACTCCTCGATCAGCGGACAGACCCAGTAGACCTGGCGACCTTCGCGGACCGCGTAGCGGACCCGATCGATCACCTCGTCACGGCGCCGATCGGAGATCAGCTTGGTGGTCACCGGCTTGCGACCGGGCGGCAGCTCGTCGATCACCGACACGTCCAGGTCGGCGTAGAAGGTCATCGCCAGCGTGCGTGGAATCGGCGTGGCGCTCATCATCAGCTGATGCGGCAGCAGGCCGTCGTGCCGCTGCCGCAGGGCGAGCCGCTGCGCGACGCCGAAACGATGCTGCTCGTCGACGATGGCGAGCGCCATCCGATCGAACACCACCGACTCCTCGATCAGCGCGTGCGTGCCGATCAGCAGGTCGATGGCGCCGGCGGCGACTTCTTCGCGGATCTTCTTCTTGGCTCGCGGCGCGAGCGAGCCGACCAGCCAGCCGACCCGGACCTGCTGGCTGCCCAGCCAGGGCAGCAGCTTGTCGCGGTGCTGCTGCGCGAGGATCTCGGTGGGCGCCATCAGCGCCGCCTGCTGTCCCGAACCGATCGCCTGCATCGCCGCCAGCGCGGCGATCACCGTCTTGCCGCTGCCGACGTCGCCCTGCAGCAGCCGGTTCATCGGCTGGTGGCTCGACAGGTCCCGGCTGATCTCCGACCAGACCCGCTGCTGTGCCGCCGTCAGCTTGAACGGCAGCGAGGACAGCAGCGCCTCGCTCGTGGCGACCCGCGGCAGCGCGATGCCGCTGCGCGCGGCGCGCGCCGCCCGCGCCTGCCGCAACGAGAGCTGCTGCGCGAGAAGTTCCTCCAGGATGATCCGCCGGCTGGCTGGCGTGCGGCGCAGCAGCAGGTCTTCCAGACTGGCGCTGGCGGTCGGGCAATGGATCTCCTGCAGCGCCCGCATGATCGGCGGCAGGTCGCCGGCGCCGACGGCCTGCAGGACAGCCGCCGGGATCGTATCCGGCCAGTGCGCCTGCTGCAGCTCATCGAGAATGGCCTTGCGCAACTGGTGCTGCGGAATGGTGCTGCTGGTGGGATAGACCGGCGTGAGCCGCTCGGGCAGCGGCGCGCCCGGTGTCACCAGCCGGTAGCGCGGATGGACCATCTCGAATCCGAACAGGCCGGCGCGCGTTTCCCCGTGCGCCCGCACCAGCTTGCCCCGTGCCAGCTGCGCCACCTGTGACGGATAGAAGTTCAGGAAGCGCAGGTTCAATTCGCCGCTGTCGTCGCGCAGGCGCACCACCAGCGAACGGCGCCCACGCGGGATGACGTCGCTATCCACCACCTCGCCCTGCACCTGGGCGGTCAGGCCGTCGGCCAGGCCACCGATCGGTGTCAGCCGGGTTTCATCCTCGTAGCGAAGCGGCAGGTGCAGCAGCAGGTCGTTGCCGCTGCGCAGCCCCAGCTTGTGAAACCGCTTGTCCAGTTTGTCCAGCGGATCACTCGAGCACGACGGTCGCTTCGATCTCGAACGCGGCGCCGCGCGGCAGGCTGGCCACGCCGACGGTGGAACGGGCCGGGTACGGCGGCTGGAAGTACTCCTGCATGATCTGGTTGGCAGCCGGAAAGTTGGCCAGGTCCGTCAGGTAGAGCGTCAGCCGGACGCATTGGGACAGCGTCCCGCCCGACGCCTCCACCACCGCCTTCATGTTCTGGATCGCCCCGTGAACCTGCGCGTCGAAGCCGCCCGGCACCAGTTGGCCGCTTTGCGGATCCAGCGCGATCTGGCCCGACAGATATACCACCTGGCCGGCCTGCACGGCCTGCGAATACGGCCCGATGGCGGCGGGCGCAGCCTTGGTTGAAATCGATCTGGACATGGAGTCGTCCTCGAAGCGGGTTGCGGGATGAAGCGGCGCAGTCGACGCCGGCGCTGGCGTCGGACCGGGGCGGCTTCGACGGCATCGATTCTAACGGCGGGGCCCCAGGAACGCGCCCCTGCCCAACCCCGACAGGCTCTCCCGGCGGCTGCTCTACCATAGCGGGATGTCCAGCGCCGGCCTCTTCCTGTTGCTGCTGTTCGCGTTCATCCTGCTGCACCGGTGG
>JACCRJ010000698.1 GCA_013813615.1 Lautropia sp.
ATGGAGAGCTCGTCGTCGATGATGATCGTCTTTGCATGGATCATTCTTGGGGTGTACTCCCAGACCGGCACGCCTTCGCTCATGACTTCCTCGGCGAAGGTCGACGCCGCCGCGGCGACGAACCGCGAGTCCCCGAGCCGGGGAAGGATGATCCGGACGTCGACGCCACGCGCCTGCGCGGTCACCAGGGCGGTGAGGATGGGTTCGTCCGGCACGAAGTAGGGCGTGGTGATCCAGAGGCGCCGCCGCGCGGAGGAGATCGCGGTGAAGAAAAACCGGTGGATGGCGGGGATGCTCTCGTCAGGCCCGGACGCGACGATCTGTACCCAGGGTCCGTTCAGGTCCGCCGCCGGTGCGAGCGGCTGCGGGAACCACCCGCCGATGTCCGCCGGGGTGTTCATCAGCAGTTCGTCCATGGCCCGGTGAATGCTGCTGCCGGTGCCGGCGAACAGCCAGTCCTCGAGGAAGATCAGCTGCAGGTCGAGGGCTGCCGGCCCCTCGATCGACAAGTGCGTGTCGCGCCAGGCGATGCCGCTGCTCGCCGAGCCGGAGCTGGTCGCGCTGACATTGATGCCGCCGGTGAATGCGATCGCGCCGTCGATGACGGCGATCTTGCGGTGGGTACGGAAGTTGAGCAGGCTCGCGCGCAGCTTGAGCAGTTTCGGTGGATTGAACAGCCGGAGTTCGCCACCGGCTTCGATGAGCGGGCGCCAGAACGGCGTCTTGCAGTTCTTGGAGCCGAGCGCGTCGACCAGCAGGCGCACCGCCACGCCCTCCCGCGCCTTCGAGGCCAGCAGGTCGCGCCAGCGCGTGCCCACCGCATCCGGCTCGAAGATGTAGTACTCCAGGTGGATCTGGCCGCGCGCCTGGCGCATCGCCGACTCGAGGGCCTGGTAGGTGGCGTCCCCCTCCATGAACAGCTTTACCGCCCCGGCCGGCTTGGGGGGCGCGTCGCCGTAGACCGTGGCAATGCGCGCCAGAGAGCTGAGCCAGCGCCGGGAGGCGAGGGTGGCGGGAAGTTGCTCCCGATGGGGAGGGACGATGCGGGAAGCAAAGCGCTTGGCGATCTCCCGGCGGATCTTTCGGCGCCGCAGTTTGCGCGGGCCGAAGAAGTAATAAATGACCGCGCCGAGGAACGGCAGGCCGATGAAGCCGACGATCCAGGCGAGTGTCGCCGTCGGCCGGCGGCGCTGCATGACGATGAACACCACGGATCCGGCGATCCAGCTGAAGTACAGCGCGATCCAGACGCCGCCGGGAATGGCCTCCCAGATCGACTCCAGCGCCACCGTTGCCGATCTGAACGTCTGCGCCAGCGGGGTCGCGGATAGGTCGGGCATCGAGAAGAGGGCTGCAGGCTCGGGACGGTTGCCTATTGTAGGATGTTCCGCTTACCCTGGCGGCAGGCACTTCCGGCGAGCAGAACGACGCCTTTCGCAGCTGCGGCGGCAGGCTGCGGGGTCGGGGTGGAACTGATCTCGATCTGTCTCTAGCAGATCGCTCCGGCGCCGATCCTTGAATTGCGGCTATTCGGACCAAACCTGTGCTTCGACAGCATTCCTCCAGGATGGCTCCGCCATGAGAATCGACAAACTGACCACCCAGTTCCAGCAGGCTCTGGCAGACGCCCAGAGCCTCGCGCTGGCCAACGACAACCAGTACATCGAGCCGCTGCACCTGCTGGCGGCCATCGTCAACCAGCCGGAGGGCTCCGGCCGGGCGCTGCTCGAGCGCGCCGGCGTCCGGGTAACAACGCTCAAGGCTGCGGTCGAGGCGGCGGCGAAGCGCCTTCCCCAGGTTAGCGGCACCGGCGGCGAGGTCCAGGTGGGGCGCGAACTGGTCAACCTGCTCAACCTGTCGGAGAAGGAAGCCACCCGCCGCGGCGACCAGTTCATCGCCTCCGAGATGTTCCTGCTGGCGCTGACCGAAGACGACGGCAGGAAGGCAGGCGAGGCGGGCCGTCTCGCTCGCGAATCCGGTCTCGATCGCAAGTCGCTGGAAGCAGCCATCAGCGACGTGCGGGGGGGGCAGAACGTCGAGAATGCCGATGCCGAGGGGCAGCGCGAATCGCTCAAGAAGTACACGATCGACCTCACGGAGCGGGCACGGCAGCAGAAGCTCGACCCGGTGATCGGCCGCGACGACGAGATCCGCCGCACCATCCAGATCCTGCAGCGCCGGACCAAGAACAACCCGGTGCTGATCGGCGAGCCGGGTGTGGGCAAGACTGCGATCGTCGAAGGCCTGGCGCAGCGGATCGTCAACGGCGAGGTGCCGGAGACGCTGAAGAACAAGCGCGTCCTCTCGCTGGACATGGCGTCGCTGCTGGCCGGCGCAAAGTACCGCGGCGAGTTCGAAGAACGGCTGAAGGCGGTGCTCAAGGACCTCGCGGCGGACGAAGGCCGCACCATCGTCTTCATCGACGAGCTGCACACGATGGTCGGCGCCGGCAAGGCGGAAGGCGCCATGGACGCCGGCAACATGCTGAAGCCGGCGCTTGCGCGCGGCGAACTGCATTGCGTCGGCGCCACCACGCTGGACGAGTACCGCAAGTACGTCGAGAAAGATGCGGCGCTCGAGCGGCGCTTCCAGAAGGTTCTGGTCGACGAGCCGAGTGTGGAGTCCACCATTGCAATCCTGCGCGGTCTGCAGGAGCGCTACGAGCTTCATCACGGCGTGGAAATCACCGACCCGGCCATCGTGGCTGCGGCGGAACTCTCGCATCGATACATCACCGACCGGTTCCTGCCCGACAAGGCGATCGACCTGATCGACGAGGCTGCCGCCCGAATCAAGATCGAGATCGATTCGAAGCCGGAGGTGATGGACCGCCTCGACCGGCGTCTAATCCAGCTCAAGATCGAGCGCGAAGCGGTGCGCAAGGAAAAGGACGAGTCCTCGCGCAAGCGCCTGGAGCTGATCGAGCAGGAAATCCTGCGCCTGCAGAAGGAGTATGCGGACTACGAAGAGGAGCTTCGCGCCGAGAAAGCCAGCGTGCAGGGCAGTGCCCAGATCAAGTCCGAGATCGACAAGCTGCGGGCCCGGATGGTGCAACTGCAGCGCCGGGGCGAGTACGAGAAGCTGGCCGAGATCCAGTACGGCATGCTGCCGGAACTGGAAGGCCGGCTCAACGCCGCCAGCGCCGCCGAAACCAGCGGCGCGAAAGAGAAGGGACGGCCGCGGCTGCTGCGCACCCAGGTAGGCGCGGAAGAGATCGCCGAAGTGGTCTCGCGGTCAACCGGCATTCCGGTATCGCGGATGATGCAGGGCGAGCGGGAGAAGCTGCTGCAGATGGAAGAGCATCTGCATCAGCGGGTGGTCGGGCAGGATGAGGCGGTTCGCCTGGTGTCCGACGCGATCCGCCGATCCCGTGCCGGCCTTGCCGATCCGAACCGTCCCTATGGGTCCTTCCTGTTCCTTGGCCCGACCGGCGTCGGCAAGACCGAACTCTGCAAGGCGCTGGCCGGCTTCCTGTTCGACTCCGAGCACCACATGATCCGCATCGACATGAGCGAGTTCATGGAGAAGCATTCGGTGGCCCGGCTGATCGGCGCGCCGCCGGGATATGTCGGCTACGAGGAAGGCGGCTACCTGACCGAGGCCGTGCGGCGCAAGCCCTACAGCGTGATCCTGCTCGACGAGGTCGAGAAGGCGCATCCGGACGTGTTCAACGTCCTGCTGCAGGTGCTCGACGACGGCCGGATGACCGACGGTCAGGGCCGCACGGTGGACTTCAAGAACACCGTGATCGTGATGACCAGCAATACCGGCTCGCATGAGATTCAGCGGCTGTCGGCTGATCCGATCCTCAACGATCCAGAGCTTATCAAGGATGCGGTGCTCGCGGAGGTGCGCAAGACCTTCCGGCCCGAGTTCATCAACCGGATCGACGAGATCGTCGTGTTCCATGCGTTGGACGCGAAAAACATCCGCGCAATTGCGGCAATCCAGATCAGGTACCTGGAGAGGCGCCTTGCCGACCGCGACCTGGCGTTGACGGTCAGCGATACGGCGATGGACGAACTCGCCAAAGCCGGGTTCGATCCGGTCTATGGCGCGCGGCCGCTGAAGCGGGCGATCCAGCAGCATCTGGAGAATCCGATCGCGAAGCTGGTGCTGGAGGGCCGGTTCATGCCGAAGGACGTGGTGCCGGTCGACTTCAAGGACGGCAGCTTTACCTTCCAGCGCACGGTGCACTAGGAGCCTGTCGGAGTATGGGAAGGGGTTGCGAACCCGTAGGGCGGCGCACGACAGGGCGCATCGCGGCGTTGCGCAAAGGGGTCAATACCCTTGGTATTGATCCCCTTCGCGCGCCTTGCGCTGCATCCCTGTCGTCCACCGCGCGACCCCTTCCCATACTCCGACAGGCTCCTAGCGCTCGCCCTTGCGATACGGCTTCATCAGCGCCTGCGGATAGGCCGCCTTGCGCGACACCAGAATCAGCGCCAGGATCGACAGGATGAACGGCAGCATCAGCCAGAACTGATAGGGCAGCACATCGCCCGCGGACTGCGCAAGGCGCAATTGGAGCGCGTCGAAGAACGCGAACAGCAGCGCGCCGAGCAACGCCTTGCCCGGCCGCCAGGAACCGAATACCACCAGCGCCACGCAGACCCAGCCGCGGCCGTTGATCATGTTGAAGAAAAAGGCATTGAAGGCGGAGGTCGTGAGGAAGGCGCCGCCCATCCCCATCAGCGCCGAGCCGGCGGCGATGGCGCCAAGGCGCACGCCGGCCACGCTGATACCGGCGCTTTCCGCAGCCGCCGGGCTCTCCCCGACGGCCCGGATCGCCAGGCCCATCGGGGTTCGCGCCAGTATCCAGGCC
>JACCRJ010000234.1 GCA_013813615.1 Lautropia sp.
ATGTGGCGCAACCCGGCCGCCGCCGTGTTCGGCAGCCTCGCGGCATCTGATCCGAACGCGACCAACGCCGCCTGGTAGCGCGCGAGCAGCGCGGGTTCGCCGACGAGGACTAGGGGTGTGTCCGGTCCGGCTTCGCGGGCCAGCCACGCGGTTGCCGAGGCGAGTTCGTTGCCGATCAGCAGACCGGAGAGATAGTCGGCCAGGGCCACCGTGGGGAGCCGGCCGGCGAGGTTCATCGACCGCGTGGTGAACAGCTGCCTCATCAGGTCGCCGGGCGCGCCTTCGCGTGCCAGCGCGATTCCCTGCAGGTATGCCGCGGCAGTAATCGCCCCCGCAGTATCGTTGGCAGGATCTGTCATCAGCCGGCCCAGGATCGAATGCTGCTTGAGGGTTGCGAAAAGCTCGCCGGTCATGTAGGTCGCGAACTGTGTGATCCGTGCGTCCCGCACCAGCACCCACTTCGAATGGGTACCGGGCAGCACGAAGCAGACGGGCGCATCGTCTCCGGGCAGGGACTGCAGCGCGCCGAGAACCTGGGTTTCCTCGCCGCGCATCACGTCGGGCAGCAACTGCGGCAGGTCCAGGAGGATGCCCGGCACGATCATCAGGTCGCGTCCGAATGCAGTGGCGACCGACGTCATGCTGGCGGCGAGATCGCCGGCGCCGGCAGGGCAGGCGACATAAGGCGCTTCTCGCCATCCCTGGGCGCTGCCGACCATGCCGCTCGCGATCAGGGGGGCGCGCGGATGCGCCGTCAGCCAGTCACCGACGATAGCTTCGAGCGCCAGATCGAAGCCACCCGCATCGGCTGCTGCCGGCAGCGACAGGATGCCCCACGGCTTCTCGCGCTGCTCCCGGACGGCGCCAGCGGCATCGATCAGGAAGGCGCGCAGGTTGGTCGTTCCCCAGTCCAGCGCAATGCCGACTCCGGGCGGGACGGCTGCAGCCCGGGAATTGCCATGCTGCGGCCCGCGGTGGCTGGCGGGTCGGGGATGGTCCCGTGAGGGGGCGGGCGAGGCGGTCATGAGAAGGATTGTCGCGGGAGAACGCGGGTTTTTCTATAGCATGCACGATAACGCAATTCCGGCTGCAAAGCGGCAACGGGGAGGAGGCTTGGGTGCAGGCCGCTGGCCGTTTTCAATGACGGTACTGGAACACGGCGCCTTTGCCTTCTGCGGGCTGCTGGTGTATGTCCTCGTCACACGCATCGGCCAGCATCGACGCCAGCCTTCCGCAGCCGTGGCTTGGGTGCTGGTAATTGCGATGTTCCCGTATGTAGGGCTGCCGTTGTTCCTGCTGTTCGGCACCCGCAAATTCGCCCGCCCGGGCGTCCTGCTCAGCGCCCCGGTGCCGCAGTTGCGTGCGAAGCAGCCGGGTGCCGCGGGTATAGGCGGTGACGCACAGGAAGGCAGCGGGCCGCCGGCGTGGGCCACCAGCCTGCTGGCGTCGTTCGCGCTGCCGCCGCCGGCCGCCAACCTGGCCATCGAGTTTCACGCGGACGGCAGTTCCTCCTGGCAGGCGCTGCTCGCGCTCCTGCGGAATGCGCGCCGCTCGCTGGACCTTTGCACCTTCGTGCTCGGGCGCGACGAAATCGGCGACGCTGTGCTGGATGAACTCAAGCAGGCGGCGCGACGCGGGGTCCGCGTGAGGCTGCTGCTCGACGCCTTCGGCAGCCTGAGGGTACCGGGCAGACGGCTGCAAGAGCTGCGCAGAGCCGGTGTCGACGTGCGCCGCTTCATGCCGCTGCTGCACAACCCGCTGCGCGGCCGCACCAACCTGCGCAACCACCGCAAGCTGACCATCGCCGATGCGGAGCTGCTTTGGAGCGGCGGGCGCAACCAGGCCGCAGAATACTTCATCGATCGCATGGGCGCGCCCGCCTGGGAGGACCTCAGCTTCACCGTGCGCGGGCCGGTCGCCCTGCAGGCGCAAGCGCTCTTCGAGCACGACTGGCAGGTCTGCAGCGGCAGGGTGCCGGGGCTGCCGCTGCCGCTCACCGCCGGCGCACCAGCGCCGCCGCAGGACGCCATCGGCGCAATGGCGCAGCTGATTCCCAGCGGCCCGGACCATGCGGACGACACCGTTTACGCGCTGCTGTTGTCGGCGGCGTATCACGCGCAGATCCGCATTCTCGCGGTGTCGCCTTACTTCGTTCCGGATGACGCGCTGCTGTCGGCGCTGTGCCTCGCCTGCCGTCGCGGCGTCGCGCTGACCTTGCTGGTACCCGCCCGATCGAACCATCCGCTGGCCGACCTGGCGCGCGCGCGTTCGCTGAGGCAACTGCAGCAGGCCGGCGGCAACGTGGTCCTCTACCCGTCGATGATGCACGCGAAGGCGGTCGTGGTGGACGAGCAGATCGCCCTGTGCGGCACCGTCAACCTGGATGCGCGAAGCCTGTTCTTGAACTTCGAGCTGATGTTCGCGTTCTACGGCGAGGACGAGATCGCCTGGCTGTCCGCGTGGATCGAGGAGCGCAGCCGCCGGTCGCATCCCCATGACGCGACGATGCCGAAGTGGTGGCAGGACCTCATGGAAGGCATCGTGCGGGCGGTGGGCTACCAGTTGTGAGGCATACCCGCAGCGATGACACGCGTCGCGGGTGGCCGATCCGGAGACCGGTGTTTAATCGGGTATGGACGACTGGATCGGTTCACTGCTGGCATGCCGGCGATCAGCGCAGGCTGCGGTACTGATCACCGTAGCTTCAGCCAAAGGCTCTGTGCCCCGCGAGCCGGGGACCCGCATGGTGGTCACGGCCACGCATCAGCACGGCACCATCGGCGGCGGCCACCTGGAATTGCAGGCGATCGGCATCGCCAGGGAC
>JACCRJ010000007.1 GCA_013813615.1 Lautropia sp.
GATGAAGGCAGCACTCGAAAAGCTGGTTCATAGCTGTCATGGAGATGACCGGCCGGATTGTCCCATTCTTGGCGGTTTGGAAACAGGAATCTCGTCCAGCGGGGATGCTCCGGCTCAAAAGGGCGCCTCGCCAGGTGTCAGGGAGATTCCCGCTGCCTCACGCGGTCTGGCAGGCCTCGGTCCCGTTTCTTCAAAAGCCAACGCAGCAAGGTAGTTCCGGCTCACAAGATCTTTAGATTGCGAGGAATCCAATGAACGAAGCCTTACAGCATAGCCATGGTCCCGCCATTGTGCATACTCATGCTCAGCAGGCGGTCCCTCCCGTCGCCGACGAGTTAAAGGACCCCGTTTGTGGCATGACGGTCACCGATCAGTCGCCCCATCGGGCGAAGCACGATGGCCGGTCGTACTACTTCTGTAGCGCAAAATGCCAGTCGAAGTTCGCTGCCGCGCCCCTTGACTATCTGAAAGGGCCGCAGGTTGGTCCTGTCGCGGCACCTTCGGCTCCGGACGTGCCCGGCACTGTTTACACCTGTCCGATGCACCCGGAGGTGCGGCAGGAGCACCCTGGCAACTGTCCGAAATGCGGCATGACGCTTGAACCTGAGGTTCCGAGTCTTGATGACGAGGAGAATCCGGAGCTCAAGGACTTTCAGCGTCGGTTTTGGTGGACCTTGCCGCTGACTGTGGTGGTTACGGCGCTGGCCATGGTCGGTCATCGGCTGGGGTGGTTCGACATGACCACTCAGAGTTGGATCGAACTGGTTCTTTCGGCGCCCATTGTTCTGTGGGCAGGCTGGCCGTTCTTCGTGCGGGGTGCCCAGTCAGTCGTTCACCGCAGTCCCAACATGTGGACGCTGATCGGCTTGGGCACGGGGGCCGCCTTTGTCTACAGCGTCGTTGCCACGGTGGCACCCGGCGTCTTCCCTGATTCGTTCATGTCGATGGGCCGAGTAGCGGTATATTTCGAGGCGGCCGCCGTCATCATATCCCTGACCCTGCTGGGTCAGATACTGGAACTCAAGGCCCGCTCCCAGACCTCGGCCGCCATCAAATCGCTGCTCGGATTGGCTCCCAAGACAGCGCGTCGCATCAACGCCGACGGTACCGAGGAGGATGTGCCGTTGACTCATGTCCACGTGGGCGACACCCTGCGAGTGCGTCCCGGAGAAAAAGTGCCGGTGGATGGCACGGTCGTGGAGGGCGGCAGCGCAGTGGACGAATCGATGCTGACCGGCGAGCCACTGCCCGTCAGCAAACGCGCCGGAGATGGACTGATCGGCGCGACGCTCAATACCTCCGGTGCGCTGGTCATGCGTTCCGAGCGCGTCGGCTCCCAGACCATGCTTGCTCAGATCGTGCAGATGGTGGCGCAGGCCCAGCGTTCGAAGGCGCCGATGCAGCGGATGGCCGACAAGGTGGCGGGGGTGTTCGTGATGGCCGTCGTAACGATCGCGGCTGCGACCTTTTTTGCATGGGGATGGTTCGGCCCTGAGCCGAGCTGGGTCTATGGCCTCATCAACGCGGTGGCGGTGCTGATCATCGCATGTCCCTGTGCGCTGGGTCTGGCTACGCCAATGTCCATCATGGTGGCGACTGGCAAGGCCGCAACCAGGGGCGTCTTGTTCAGGGATGCCGCCGCCATCGAGAACTTCCGCAGGGTCGACACCTTGATAGTAGACAAGACCGGCACGCTGACCGAAGGCAGGCCAACATTCGACCGCGCGGTGCCCGTCGCCGGCGTTGAAGCCGACGAGGTTCATCGACTGGCGGCGAGCCTGGATCAAGGTAGCGAGCATCCGCTGGCTGATGCAATCGTCAAAGCGGCGCGCGAGCGGGGTTTAGCGCTCGAGACGGCGGAAAGCTTCGAATCGAGTTCGGGTATCGGTGTGCGGGGCCTTATCGGCGGGAAGCAGGTCGGACTGGGGAGCTCGGCGCTGATGGAGCAGATGGGAATTGCGGTTGATAGCCTGCTGCCGCAGGCCGAAGCGCTGCGCGCGGAGGGCGCGAGCGTGATGCACCTGGCCTTGGACGGCAAGTTGATGGGCCTGCTCGCCGTCTCCGACCCGGTCAAGCCGACCACCTTTGAAGCCCTCGAAAACTTGAGAGCCGCTGGCATGCGAGTGGTCATGGCCACGGGCGATGGACTCACCACTGCCAAATCGGTTGCGGCGCGCCTGGGCATTGATGAGGTCTACGGAGAGGTAAAGCCGGCAGACAAGCTGGCTCTTGTGGAGAGGCTCCAGAAGGAAGGGCGGGTAGTCGCCATGGCCGGCGATGGCATCAACGACGCTCCGGCGCTGGCGAAGGCCGACGTCGGCGTCGCAATGGGAACCGGAACTGACGTGGCAATGAACAGTGCCCAGGTCACGCTGGTGAAGGGCGATTTGCGGGGCATTGCCCAGGCCCGATCGATATCTGTGGCCACCGTCGCCAATATGAAGCAGAACCTCGGCTTCGCGTTTGTCTACAACGCTCTGGGCGTGCCCCTGGCGGCGGGGGTTCTCTTTCCGTTCACCGGCTGGCTCTTGTCCCCGATGATTGCAGCCCTCGCGATGAGCCTGAGTTCGGTGTCGGTCATCAGCAATGCCCTGCGCTTGCGCAACGCGCGCTGACACTCAGCAAGCTGAAGACTGCGGCTCAGTGAATGACATGACCTGTGGCCAGTGAAACGCGCCTCAGGGCGAGGAGACGGAGCGAGCCGCCTGCGCGGCTTGCGTAGGGATTCGATCAATCGTCTGCGCCTCGGCGGCGCGCCTTGGCCAGCACCTCGAGTAGCGCTTCAGCCTCCACCGGTTTCGTCAAGTGAACGTCGAATCCCGCCTCATGCGATGCGCGCCTGTGGGCATCGCTGCCCCAGCCTGTAACTGCCACCATCAGAGTGTGTCCGACGAGCGCTTCCTCCCGCAGTAACGCTGCGGCCTGATAGCCGTTGATACCCGGCAGTCCCACGTCCAGGAGGATGACGTCCGGCCTGAAGTGACGGGCGGCCTCCACAACCTCCAGGCCGTCGTGCACGGTCGCCGTATGATGGCCGAAAGACTCGAGGAGCATCGCAAGCACCTCAGCGGCATCTACGTTGTCGTCCACAACCAGCACTTGAAGCGGCGCATTTTCCATCAAGGGGATGTTAAGGGCGGCTTCTGGAGATGCAACCGGTACTACTACCGCTGGTCCGTATTTATGTCTCCGGCCCGACGCATGGCGGCCTACGCGGAAATCCAGTCCGGTCACCGAGAATCTTCCGCACCGGCAATGCGCTGAGTACCGGAACAGGACACGCATGCCTGGATACAATCCAACGGAACGATGGAGGTTCAGGCGATGGAGGTTCAGGCGATGAGCAAGAAGCAATTCGAGAGGAAAGAAGGGGAGTCGTTTGAGGAGTTCATCCGCCGGGCGCGCCCCACGAGCGATGAAGAACTTCAGCAGGCCGTTGCCGACTGGATGAAGGACGAGACTCCGGAGGAGACTGACGAAGCTGCGGAAGCTTACCGGCTTCTTCAGGCAGAAGCGCTGATCAAAGAGTTCAGGAAGATCTAGTCGGGCTCGCGCACCGTATGGGATGCCGACATGGTGAGGCCAGCCGGGGCTCAGCGGTGCCCCGTTCAGCGGCTCCCTGCAGCCGGTGGGCACGTTTCCTGCGCGCCTCAGGCGGTCTTGACAGCCGGCACGCAAGGACCCCGGTCCTCCGCCAGCCCCTCGATCTCTTCGAGCCTGACGACCTGGGCATGCCGATGTTCGCTGCGGTCCAGGACGTTGACCGGGTCTTCCTGCGAAACAAATGCTACCCACGGTCCTTCCGGCCATCGACCACTTTTGCATAGACGCGACCTGCTTAACAGCGGATTTGAGGACGGATTGATCGTACGTGTCGAAATCCTGAATCTTCATCCGTCACATTCCCTCTTTACAATCGCCGGATTCGCCATGGGATCTTGTTTCCTACAGTACGGCCGTGCGGGGAATGCAGTGGCTGCAAGACACCTTTGTGAACGAGGATATGCCTACGCGGGCAGGTCGCTTGCATACTTGTCAGCCCACGCCTAGCGACGTACTCAAGACGCCGATGACGAAACGTTCGAGTCCCCATAACCCGGGGCAGCAGGCCGCCGGGGAACCTGCCGACGGCGCTCCCGAGGACCTGCCGCCACCATCGCCGACGCCGCCGGTACCCCCGATTCCAACCCGCCCGCTCGATTGGCCGCCTGGCGAAGGGGTCGATCCGCCTCCCGGACCGGTGCCCGCCCCGTAGCCGAGGCCGGCAGTGGCATCCATCAGCCAGCCGCACGGGGCATCAGGGGCGCGAGCGCTTTCGCCCACCACCCCGTCCCGATCCGGCTGGGCCAGTCGTTGTGGCCCGCTGATTCGATCACCAGCAGTGCCTTGGGTGGCGCGAGGTTCTCGTGCAGCGCCTGTCCGAACCGCGCCGGCACGATGGCGTCCGCTTCGGCAACCGCGACCACAACCGGACGGCGGAACTCGCGCAGGCTTTCGGCTGTGTCGTACCGGTCCCGCAAAAGCCACTTCACCGGCAGCCACGGATAATGGAAGCTGGCGACCTGCTCGAGCCTTTCCCAGGGCGTGATCAGCAGAAGGCCGCTGACCTTGTCCTGCTGGCGCGCAGCCGCCGCGGCCGCAACCGCCGCACCAAGCGATTCGCCAATGACTATCAGCGGCTCCCCCTGCAGTCGGTGAGCCAGCGCAATCGTCTCTTCGGCGTCGCTGACCAGGGTGGCCTCGCCGGGTTCGCCGGGGCGTGGGCCGTAGCCCGGATACTCGGCCAGGATCACCCGCAGCCCGAGTGCGGTCAGCGCCTGCGCATAGTACGACCGGTGCGCGGCGTGGCCGGCATTGCCGTGGAAGACGAGGGCGGTGCCTTTGCCTGCAGAGGGCCCTCCGGGATCTCCAGCGGGCGTGGCCACCAGCCCCCGGAAGGTCCGCTCGTCCGGCCACGGCCGAAGGTCGCTGCCGACCATTTCCGTCAGCTGCGCGCGGGCGGGAAAGTAAAGCATCCGGTCCTGAAGCATCGCGCTACTCGCCATCATGATGGCAACGGCTGTAACGAATCCGATCAAGGTCGCCGCCCTGGTTGCCTGTGCCAAGCGTGAGTTCCTCAGGAAGCGCCTTCGGAAGCGCCCGCGTTTAGCCGACGGGCTCCTTCCAGCCCGGCTCGCCCGGTCCCACGCAGCGGAACAGGACCTCGCCGGCCGACCGGGTCGCCAGCGGCGCGCCGGTGCCGTCGACCCTCAGCAACTGCCTGCCCTGATCGAAGCAGAATCGGATAGAGCGCTGGTAGTTTTCGTCATGGTAGCCCGCCGTGCCGGGCGCGACGCTGCCGGCCGTGTAGACCCCGCCGCCGAGGGGCACCGGGAACTGGCTGGCTGGGGAACCGGTGACGCAGCCGGCCAAGCCGAGCGCCCAGCAGGCGACGGTACACGAAAGAGCAACGGCGCGGATCATTGGAAGCTCATCATGGTGGGCTCACAAGAGCCGGACTCGCGGCGAATCCGGTTCGAATAGGCATGCGGGGGCAGGACAAGGTCGGATGCCCGGGTGATCGATCACGCTACTGCTTGGACTGCCAACGCTCAATGCGGTTTCCTCAGGATACGATATTGCAGGTGTTCCCGCGGGGGAACGTCTGCAGCTTCCATCCCGGCCATATTGCCTCGCACCGCCCGCAACGATGCCAGGGCAGACTTCAGGCGCTTCAGGATCTCAACGGTACCCTTCGACTTGATCACCTGGGGATTGTCCTCTATGAATCGGAACACGTCGTCCTCCACGATCTCTACCCGCCGGATCACGTCCTCTAGCTCTTTCGATTGCATCACGTTCTCTCCGCCGCGCAGGTCGATGCGCTCGCCTGACACGCCTACGGCAATACCGATGCCTAGGAACGGGGGGGAGGCACGACCATTGCTCCAGGCAACCAATGAAGTCGACTAATCCAGATGCCGGCTCGGATCTGACGCCGCAGGTGGAGAGGTTGCTCTCGGTGCTGCTCGAGCAGGCGACGGACCACGCGATGTTGCTTTTCGGGGTCGATGAGCGAGTCCTTTGGGCCAGCCCCGGGGCAGAAACGATCCTGGGTCGGAGTTGCGAGGAACTGGTGGGCGTCGCCGCCGCCGACATGTTCCTGCAGGAGGATGTCGAGTTGGGCATCCCCGAGCAGGAATTCGAGATTGCCCGAAGTCGAGGCAGCGCCGAGGATGACCGATGGTCCCAGCGGCCGGACGGATCACGTTTTTGGGCTACCGGACTGGCTTATGCGCTTCGGGACCGTGGGGGCGAGATCATCGGCTACGGCAAGATCATCCAGAACCGCACCGACTGGAAGCTTCGCCAGGAGACGATCGTCAACCGCCTGCGCGCAGTCACCGACCTGGACGCACACAAGAACACCCTGATCGCGACGCTTGCGCATGAGCTTCGCAATCCGCTCGCGCCACTGATGAACGCGACGAGCATGCTGCGCGAGGGAATGCCCGCCGACTATCCCATCCGCCTGATCGAGCGCCAGGTGGATTTCATCCAGCGGCTGGTGGACGACTTGCTGGAGGCGACGCGCGCGAGCGCAGGCAAGCTGGAGCTCAAACGCGAGCGTCTGCTGCTGCAGGACGTGATCACGGCAGCGGTCGAGACGGTCCGCCCGCTGCTGGAGCGGCATTTGCATAAAATCGATCTTCTCGCCACGCCCGGCCCCATCTTCGTCAACGCCGATACGATACGGCTGCAGCAAGTGTTCTCGAACCTGCTGTCCAATGCCGCCAAGTACACCCACGACGGTGGAAACATCTGGGTCAGAGCGACGACGGAGGACACCGACGCCGTTGTGCGGATCGAGGACAACGGCATCGGCATCGCGCCTGACATGCTGCTGCACATCTTCGAGCTGTTCGCCCAGGTTCGCACGCCTGCCACCCCGGATGGCGGCCTCGGGATCGGGCTGTCCCTGGTGAAGGAACTGGTCAATCTTCATGGCGGCAGCGTGCAGGCGAACAGCGACGGTATCGGCAAGGGCAGTGTCTTCATCGTCCGACTGCCGCTGGCGCAGACCTGAAGCTCAGCCTCCGACGATCCGCTCTGCTTTCATACAACTCCAGCTCGACTTCGAGAACGGCGGCTCGGGCGGTCTGGCGC
>JACCRJ010000021.1 GCA_013813615.1 Lautropia sp.
CTCGGTGGCGAGTTCCTTGAGGGTCGTATACAGGGTGGTGGTCTTGCCCGAGCCGGTGGGACCGGTGACCAGGATGATGCCGCTGGGCAGCGAGGTCATCTTGGTCCAGCGCGCCAGATCGTCGCGGGTGAACCCCAACTCCTCGAAGTCGCACACCAGCACGTCCGGGTCGAAGATCCTCATCACGAGCTTCTCGCCGAAGGCGGTAGGCATGGTCGAGAGGCGAAGCTCGATCTCGCGCCCGGCGACGGTTCGCGTCTTGATGCGACCGTCCTGGGGACGGCGCTTCTCCACCACGTCCATGCGGCCGAGCAGCTTGATCCGGCTCGTCATCGCAGCCAGGACTCCCGGCGGCACCTGATAGACGTTATGCAGTATCCCGTCGATCCGGAACCTGACGACGCCGAGGTCGCGGCGCGGCTCCATATGGATGTCGCTTGCCCGCTGATCGAAGGCGTACTGCCAAAGCCAGTCGACGATGGTGACGATGTGCTGGTCGTTGGCGTCGAAGCTCTTGCCGCTGCGGCCCAGTTCCACCAGTTGCTCGAAATTGTTCTGGACGGTGCCGCCGCCGTTCTTCTGCGCGCTCTTGATCGTTCGCGCCAGGCTGAAGAACTCGACCAGGTAGCGCTGCAACTCCAGCGGGTTCGCAAGGACCGGGCGGATCTCCTTGCGCAGCGTGTGGGACAGTTCCGTTGCCCATTCGGTCACGAACGGCTGCGAGGTGGCGATGACTACCTCGCCGGCCCCGACCTCCAGCGGCAGGATCCGGAACCGGCTCGCGTAGGTCCCTGACATGACGTCGCCGATGCGGGAGAAGTCGACCCGCAGCGGATCGATCCGCCGGTATTCCATCTTCAGGCTGACCGCGAGCCACTGGCACAAGGCTTCCAGGTCCAGCGCCGCATGCGGCGGGGCTGCCGACTTCAGCTTGCGGTCGGCAATGACCACCAGCGGGTGGCGGTCTGCGGTGGACAGGCTTGCGTCCCGTGAAAGGGTGGCGGCCGTCTCGGCAAGTACGAGGCCGTCGGCGACCAGCCGATTGAGCAGGTCGGAAACCTGAAGCGGTTTGCCCGGCCGGCCAAGGAGCGGACGCGCGTGCGCCTCACCGGCGCCGGATTCCTTGAGGGCGGATCCGCCGGCGATGCTTTCCGTCCCATGCCCGGGCGGCCCGTTCCGGACGACATGCTTGGCGACCATCGAATCTTCCATCGGCGCAGCATACCGGGCTGGTTTCAGGCTGGCGGCACGCGCGGATGGACGGTCTGCCGAGGGTCACCTGTGGGCGCGCCATCGGATACCGGATGTTGGAGGCGTCTTGAATCCCCTGTGGCGCGCCCCTCAGGCCCCCCTGACCATTCGTCGGGCATCAGCCCCCGTGTGCAATCGTGCCTGGGAAAAGGTCCCTCGGTGCAAGCAAACTCCCGTTCGGGCGACGACGCAGAGCCCTCGCAATCCTTGCCATCGCCATTCTCCGGGGAAACCCGGGGCAGCACCGGTTGCCTGGACTGCGGGACACGAGTCAGGCGAGGACTGCAGGCAACGGCATGAAACGAAGTGGATCCAACGCCTTCGAGGCGGCACAAGAAGGCGCCCATGTTCAGGTGGCATGAAGGCGCACTCGCCGATCGCACGGGCAATCCCCTGAATGACCCGGCGGCCGTACCCGTCGGCTCGCCCGCGGCTTCGGAGGCCCACTGGGCCAAGACGCTCAAGGACGGGCTCGAGCCGCTGCTGCTGCCGGGCCGGCGCCGCAGGAACCCTGATGGCGCCGATTCATCGTCGGTCCTTGCCTGCATCGCCTCGTCGATGCCGGCTGACGCTGCCGCCGTACTTGCCGGTGCGGACGCTGCACCGGGCGAACTTCTTCAAGCAGCCTTCGTCGCTTACCTGGCCCGTATCACCGGGCAGCAGAACTTCGACCTCGGCTATTCGGATCCGGATCTGGACGGTCTCGTCGCCGCAGCGCCGGTACGCTACGCGCCGGCCGTGCCGATGCGGATCAGTGTCGCGCTCGATAGTGCCATGGCGCAACTGGTTGCCCGGCTGGCGCAAGTGCGCGCACCGCGCAGCTG
>JACCRJ010000037.1 GCA_013813615.1 Lautropia sp.
GTCCTGCGCCAACGGCGGCGGCTACTACCACTATTCCTATTCCGTCGTGCGCGGCTGCGACCGTATCGTGCCGGTCGACATCTACGTGCCCGGCTGTCCCCCGACGGCGGAGGCTCTGCTCTACGGAATCATTCAACTGCAGAACAAGATACGTCGCACCAGCACGATCGCCCGATGACGACCGCCCTCGAACAGATGCAGGCCTTCCTGCACGACGCCCTCGGCGAGCGGATCCGGTCGCTGACCTTCGCGCTCGGCGAGGTGACCGTGGAGATCAATGGCGACTGCCAGATGGCTGTCTGCGAGCGCCTGCGCGACGATCCGCGCCTGTCTTTCGATACGATGATCGATCTGTGCGGCGTCGACTACCTGGGCTACGGCGAAGCCAGCTTGGACGGGCCCCGGTTTGCGGTGGTTACGCACCTGCTGAGCACCAAGCATAACCGGCGGATGCGCCTGCGCAGTTTCTGTGCGGACGAAGAGTTTCCGGCGATCGACTCCATCATCGGAGTCTGGCCGTCCGCCAACTGGTACGAAAGAGAGGCTTTCGACCTGCTCGGCATCGTCTTCGAAGGCCATCCGGACTTGCGCCGGATTCTCACCGACTATGGATTCGTGGGGCATCCGTTTCGAAAGGACTTCCCGGTTTCCGGCTACATGGAGATGCGCTACGACGAAGAGCAGAAGCGGGTGATCTACCAGCCGGTCACGATCCCGCCGCGGGAACTGGTCCCGCGAATCATCCGCGAGGACGGGTACGGGCCGGAACGCGAAGGGGCGTTGCGCTAGTCATGGCCGAGATCAAGAACTACACGCTGAACTTCGGTCCTCAGCATCCTGCTGCGCATGGGGTGTTGCGGCTGGTGCTGGAACTCGACGGCGAGGTGGTGCAGCGGGCGGATCCGCATATCGGGCTGCTGCATCGGGCAACCGAGAAACTGGCTGAGACCCGCACCTACCTGCAGAACCTGCCCTACATGGACCGTCTCGACTACGTGTCCATGATGTGCAACGAGCACGCCTATGTGATGGCGGTGGAGAAGCTGCTGCAGGTGGAAGTGCCGCTGCGGGCGCAATACATCCGGGTGATGTTCGATGAGATCACGCGGATCCTGAACCACCTGCTGTGGCTCGGCGCCCATGCGCTGGACGTCGGCGCGATGGCGGTCTTCCTCTACGCCTTCCGGGAGCGCGAGGACCTGATGGACTGCTACGAGGCGGTCTCCGGCGCGCGGATGCACGCCGCCTACTATCGGCCGGGCGGCGTCTACCGCGACCTGCCGGACGAGATGCCGAGGCATCGCGCCAGCAAGATGCGCAACGAGCGGGCCATCAGCGAGTTGAACCGGGACCGCCAGGGCTCGCTGCTGGACTTCATCGAAGCCTTCAGCAACCGGTTCCCCGGTTATGTGGACGAGTACGAAACGCTCCTGACCGACAACCGGATCTGGAAGCAGCGGCTGGTCGGCATCGGCGTCGTCGATCCTGAGCGGGCGAAGGCGCTCGGCATGACCGGGCCGATGCTGCGAGGCTCGGGCGTGGTCTGGGACCTGCGAAAGATGCAGCCCTACGAGGTCTACGACCTGGTGGACTTCGACATCCCGGTCGGCCGCAACGGCGACTGCTATGACCGCTACCTGGTGCGGGTGGCAGAGATGCGCCAGAGCAACCGGATCGTCAAGCAGTGCATCGAATGGCTGCGCAACCATCCGGGCCCTGTGATGACCGACAACTTCAAGGTCGCGCCGCCGTCGCGGGTCGCCATGAAGTCGAATATGGAAGAGCTGATACACCACTTCAAGCTCTTCACCGAAGGCATGCATGTCCCGGTCGGGGAGTCGTATGCGGCAGTGGAGCACCCCAAGGGCGAGTTCGGCATCTACATCGTGTCGGACGGCGCCAACAAGCCGTTCCGCCTCAAGATCCGCGCGCCGGGTTTCCCGCACCTGCAGGCGCTGGATGAAATGTCCAGGGGTCACATGATCGCCGACGTCGTCACCATCATCGGCACCCAGGACATCGTTTTTGGGGAGATCGATCGATGAGCGCTACGTCCGGTGACCCGGCTGAGCGTTCGTTACCGCCGGGGGGCGGCGAGGGTGCGCAACGGCCGGTGGGTTCTCCGATAGTTGCGAACGGTTCCGTGCAGGCGGCTGCCCCTGCCGCACCGCTGCTGTCCGCGCGGGCCTATCAGCGCATCGACCGCGAGCTCGCCAAGTTTCCAGCCGCGCAGCAACAGTCGGCGGTGATGGCCGCGCTGGCCATCGCCCAGGAAGAGAGCGGCTGGGTCACGCCCGAGGTGATCGACGACCTGGCCAATTACCTGCAGATGCCGCCGATCGCCGTCTACGAGGTCGCCAGCTTCTACAGCATGTACAACAACCGGCCCGGCGGCAGGTTCAAGATC
>JACCRJ010000049.1 GCA_013813615.1 Lautropia sp.
GCGCGACGCTGGACCTCAACGGTGGCCGGCTGATGCGCTGAGGCGCAGCCGGCCTCAGAATGGAGATTGCATGAAAGACGACGAATCGCATGCCGTGCTCAATTTTGCGCAGGGTCTTGGACATGAAGCGCGAGCAGGCAGCGGCGATCATGCAGCGCTCAGGCTTTGGCTTCGCATGCTGGCGAGCACGACGCAGATCGAGTCGGATATCCGCCGACGATTGCGGGAGCGTTTCGGGATCTCGCTCGCGCGGTTCGACTACATGGCGCAGCTCTACCGCTTCCGGTTGGGACTGAAGATGCGAGTCCTGTCACGCTACCTGATGGTCACCGGCAGCAACGTCACCGGACTGACCGACGAACTGGAGCGGGAAGGCCTGGTTGCGCGTGCGGCCAATCCCGATGACCGCCGCGCGTGGATCGTGAGCCTCACCCCTAAAGGCAGACGCGTGTTCGAGGCGATGGCGAAAGAGCATGAACAGTGGGTGCTTGAACTGTTGTCCGGCCTGGACGCCAGGGCCGTGCAACGTCTGCACACCGGCCTCGGCGCACTGCGGGTGCAGCTGACGCGGAGGCAGCAGGCGGAGGCGGCGGACTGATGACACGGAAAAGTCGAGGAGCATGAGCATGGCTACACCTGGCGCCGGCGGCGAGATTTCCATTCCCTATGGCTGCTACTGGTCCACGCCCTTCGCTCGATGGCAGGGCAGCCTCGCGCACCTTCACAGCCTGCAGTTCGCGGCCTGGGTGGCGAAGGATGCGCTGGCACGGCGATCGATCGACGTGTCGGCGTTCGACCATGCGGCGCTGGGCATGACGGTGCCGCAGCGCGGCTGCTTCTACGGGCTGCCGTGGCTGATGGGGCAGATCGGCGCGACAGCGGTAGCCGGGCCGACCATCAATCAGGCCTGCGCGACGGGCGCCCGGCTGCTGCAGTCCTGCGCAGCCGAGATACGTGACGGCAACGCCCGGGTAAGCCTCGCCATTTCGGCCGACCGCACTTCCAACGGTCCGCACCTCTACTACCCGTCGCCGCAGGCTGCCGGCGGTACCGGCGAAGCGGAAAACTGGGTGTTGGACAACTTCGGCTGTGATCCCTTCACCGGCCTCTCGATGGTGCAGACAGCCGAGAACGTGGCCGCGCGCAGGGGCATCGGTACCGGCCGCCAGAACGAGCTGACCCTGCGCCGGTACGCCCAGTACCAGGACGCGCTCGCCGACGGTTCGTCCTTCCTGCGTCGCTACATGGACCTGCCGTTTGCGGTTCCCGACAGCCGCTTCAAGCGAACGCAGGGCAGCCTCGACGGGGACGAAGGCATTCATCCGACGACGGCGCAAGGCCTGGCGGCGCTCAAGCCGCTGGTCTCCGGTGGCACCGTCACCTATGGCGGCCAGACCCATCCGGCAGACGGCAGTGCAGCCATCGTGCTGACGACGCCCGAGCGGGCGCGGGAACTGTCGAGGGACGCCGGCATCGACATCCGCATCCGCGCCTTCGGCCAGGCCCGCGTCGAACCCGGCCACATGCCTGCCGCCCCGGTACCGGCCGCGCGGCAGGCGCTCAGGGCGGCGGGACTTCAGATCGACCAGATGGCTGCGATCAAGACGCACAACCCCTTCGTGCTGAACGACCTGATACTGGCCGACGACTTCGGAATCGACCCGATGGAGATCAACAACTACGGATCGTCGCTCGTCTGGGGCCATCCGCAGGGGCCGACCGGACTGCGATCGGTGATCGAACTGATCGAGGAACTCGTCATCCGCGGCGGCGGCTACGGCCTGTTCACCGGTTGCGCTGCCGGCGATTCCGCCATGGCGGTCATCCTGCAGGTCGGAGACCGGCGGTGAAAGCGCTGCAGGGTGCGACGCAGGAGGTGTACTGGAACGAGCCACTCGAGACGATGCCGTGGGCGGACGTGCTTGCCTGGCAGTCACGGCAGGTCGGCCCCTTCCTGGCGGCCCTGCCGGCCCGCTCGGCGATGTACTCCCGGCTGCTCGCCGGCACAGACCTCAGGATCCGCAGCCTCGAGGATCTCCAGGCGCTTCCGTTCACGCTCAAGGACGACATCCGCGCGGCCCACGACCAGGCCGACGCGGCGTGCCCGCTGGGGTCCAATCAGGCCGCGCCTACAACCGATATCGTGCAGGTGTTGTCGTCATCGGGTACTACCGGCGCCCCGCTGTACTACGCGCTGACGGCTGCGGACGTCGAGCGGGCGACCGACGCGATCGCCCATACCTTCTTCACCGCCGGGATCCGCGCAGGCGACGTCGTCGCGCACCTGGTGGGCCTGCCGATGGTTGCCGGCGGGCTGCCGTACGCAGACGGCTTCAGGAAGATCGGTGCAATGCTGTGCTGGCTGGGCGGCTTTCCGACCGATCGGATCCTGCGCGAAATGCGCCGCCTGCGGGTCAGCGCGATGCTTGCCACCACGTCCTTCGGCCTCTACCTGGGCGAGCAGTGGGCGCAGGAAAATGCAGGCAGCCGCGGCAGCGCCGGTGAAGACCGGTATGTTGCTGCAGCGCTGCCGGCTTCGGCGCTGCGCAAGGTGCTGTGCGGCGGCGAGCCCGGGCTCAACCAGCCGGAGGTGCGCCGCAGGATCATGGCCGGCCTCGGGATCGATCATCTTCGCGAGACGATGGGCCTGGGGGACGTCATCCCGGCCATGTGGGGCGAGTGCGCCCGGTCCGACGGCATGCACTTCAATGCGCAGAAGCACGTCGCGGTCGAGCTGATCGATCCTGCCACCGGTGACACCCTCAAATGGCGCGAGGGTGCAATCGGCGAGCTGGTCTACACGGCACTGGCGCGCGACGCGACGCCGCTGGTGCGCTACCGGTCACGGGACCACGCGCTGGTCACCGGCGTCGATCACTGCGCCTGCGGGCGGACCAGCCCGCGCATGCGTTGCATCGGTCGCACGGACGACATGCTGATCTACCGCGGAATGAACGTCTTTCCGACCGCGATCCGCGACCTGGTGGTGCAGGGCTTTGCCGGCCGCTGCGAGCCGGCGGTGCGGCTCTGGCGGGAGGTGCCGGGTCAGGTGCGCTTCGACGAGCCGATCGTTATCGACCTCGAAGCCGCGCCATCGGTCGATCCGGTCAGCTATGGCGCCCTGGCTGCCGACGTCGAGACCCTGGTGAGGTCGCAGCTCCAGGTACGCGTCACTGCGAACATCCTCGCGCCGGGTACCTTGCCGCGCAGCGTCTACAAGAACCCGCTCCTGGTGGTCAGGCAGTAGCCCAGATCGCAGCAGAGTCCGGCGGCGCCTGGTAGAGCCGGGCCACCAGCTCCGCGCGCCGGGTCAGCACCGCGCGCTGGTTGATGTAGCCCTTGTCGGTGATTTCGCCGGCGTCGATCGAAGGCGGCTCCGGCATCAGCAACGCGCAGGCGGCAGCGGTCGAAGAGCCGGTCTCGGACTGCTTCAGCCGCCCGAGCCCGGCCGCCACCGCCTGCCGCACGCCCGGCGCGGTGACGACCGCCAGCAATGGCGCCTGTTCGTCCAGCCGGGCGATCCGACGGCAGGCCGCGACGTTGGGAAATACCAGCAGGCGTACGTCGTCGGCGTCGTGGCCGCAGACGACGACGTCCTGCGCGACCGGCGCCAGCGCCTCCAGCGCCCGCAGCCGCAGACTGCCGACGTTTACCCAGGTACCGGAGGTCAGCTTGAAATCCTCGGCCAACCGGCCGTCGAAGACGAGGCCCGCTTCGGGTCGATCCGCATCCAGCCAGCGCACCGCATCGCCGGTGCGGTAGAAGCCTTCCTCGTCGAATGCATCCTGCGTCAGCGATGGCGCCTGCCAGTATCCGGGCGTCACGTTGATGCCCCGCACCCGGATCTCCAGCTTGTCCCCGGCCGGCACCAGCTTGAGTTCGGTGCCGGGCACCGGCAGGCCGATGACGCCGGAGCGGCTGGCCTGGAAGTGGCAGTCGGTGGCGAGCGGCGCGGTCTCGGTACAGCCCCATGCCGCCACCATCGGGATGGCGCGGCCGGTGGTGTCGCGGCTCAACCGGTCCAGCGCGTCCCAGAGGTGCTGAGGCAGCGCCGCCGCCGCATAGAAGATGACTTGCAGGCGCGCGAAGAACCGCGCCCTCAGTGCCGCGTCCCCCTGCAGGGCGCTCACCAGGAAGTCGTAGCCGCGCGGCACGTTGAAGTAGATCGTCGGCGAGATGTCCCGCAGGTTCTCCAGCGTCTTGTCGAACAAGCCCGGCGCCGCCTTGCCGCCGTCGATATAGAGCGTGCCGCCGTTGCGCAGCACCATGTTGAAGTTGTGGTTGCCGCCGAAAGTGTGGTTTCAGGGCAGCCAGTCGACGATGACCGGCGGCGCGTCGGCCAGAAACGGCCAGACCTGCAGCTTGGCCTGCTGGCTCGCGCAGAGCATCCGCTGCGTGTTGAGGACGCCCTTCGGCAGACCGGTGGAGCCGGAGGTGAAAAGGACCTTCGCGACGGTGTCCGGCGCCACCGCGCGAAAGGCCTGCTCGACCAGGCCCGTGTCGGTGTCGCGGAGCAGGTCGCCGAACTCACATACCGCCTGAGTGGCTACCGCAGGGCCCGGCCCGAGGTCGTCCAGGATCAGGATCGCCTGATGGCACTCCTGCACGGCGGCCAGCGCCATGGCGTAGCGCAGCGACGGCGCCGCATGGATCGCGCCGGGGCCGACACTCCGAAGGATCGTCTTCAGTTTGCCGAAGTCCCTGGACATCAGGCTGTAGGCGGGGGAGACCGGCACGGC
>JACCRJ010000068.1 GCA_013813615.1 Lautropia sp.
ACAGCAACTGGGCGGATCCGTCCGGAAGCCGGCCGCGCTTCGTGGTTGATCTGGTGGACATGAATTCGAAGCTCAACACCGACACCGACCTGTCCTCGCCCAGCGAGGATACTGTCGGCCTGCATCCGAATCGGACCGGCTACACGAAGATGGCCAACGCCTGGTTCGACTTTCTCGTGCAGAACCAGGCGATCACCAAGTGCCCGTAGCTGACTGACCGGCGCGCTCGGCTGGGCAGCGGCTCAACCCGCGGTGCGCATGTGCCGCAGGGACCACCCGCGGATGATGCGCTGGCCGACGCCGAGCATCGGCTTCTCGGCCAGGCGGTACACCGCAATCCCGACGATGGCCGACAGGACCAGGGTCGCGATGACGAACAGGTCCGCCGGCAGGCTGATCCGTTTGTCGATTTCCCTGATCGCCAATACGACGAACAGGTGGGAGAGGTAGATCGAATAGGACGCGTCGCCCAACAGCTTGAACAGCCGGGCCGCCCGGCCCTCCGCGAGGCCGCCGGAGCCGACGACGATGCAGAACAACAGGAACGAGGGCAGCCCCCAGTAAAAACTGCGCACGCGAGTGTTCGCGCCTTCAGGCGGCTCGAGTCCGAGCGCCAGCTGGTAGTCCGGCGACAGCCAGAGGGCGAAGGGCGCGGCGACCAGGAAGACGGCGAAAACTGCCGCGAACGCAGGCCGCAGCCGCTCGAGCCAGTGCTTTTCCCAGAGGACGCAGGCGAGTACGCCCAGCGCGAACTCCCACATGAGACCGTTGGTCAGCACCTTCCAGAGGATCAGCTTCGGGGCGATGATCATGCCGGCCAGGGGTAGCGCGACCAGCACCGCCAGCAGCAGTCCGTGACGCCCGCCTCGCCCGCCGGCGATCAGACCGGCCACGAAGAGGTAGAAGACGAATTCGAAGCCGAGCGTCCAGCCGAGGTAGTGCAGGGGCCAGGAGTAGTTCTCGTCGTCGAAGAACGGGATGAAGGTGATGGTATTGAGCACCGCGGCCGGGTCGATCGGCAGGCGCGCCCGCAGGGCCTCCGCGAGCATCAACAGGCTGGCGAGATAGAAGAGCGGCGCGATCCGGATGAATCGCTGGGTGAGGAATACGCCGGCGCCCGCCGGACCGACGAAGCGGCGCGCGCTGAGCGCCATCACGAAGCCGCTGATCACGAAGAACAGGTCGACGCCGATGGCGCCCAATTGCGCCGTTGCCTGCGATGGGATCAGCAGGGACTGCCCGGGCGGCGACGACGGCCTCGTCACCAGCAGGACACCGGCATGATGGTAGACGACCAGCATGGCGGCGAGCCCGCGCAGCATCTGCACGGTTTCAAGCCTGCGGACCGGAGCGGGCGCGACGAACCCGGTGGATTTGGCAGTAGTCATGGGAAGCCGGGAAACTTGATGTTGGTTGCTCCAGTCGGGCTCCGTTGGAAGGCGAGCCGATCCTTCGCCGGTACCTGGGGCATGAGTCGGGCCCGGGAGCGGGTGACGTTTCCGGGCGGTGGAAGACGCCTCACGATCATAGGGCACCGGCGGTGCCCGATTGACACCCTCGGCCGGCGCGCAGCCGCGACGGCCAGCGCGACCCGACGTGCGGTCGCAGTGCGCGAGGCCCGGGCGTCACGGCGCCGGCGGGACCGGTAAGCCGAAAAGCTCACACCAGACGGCCCGGACCTGGCGGAACTCGTGCGCCACGAGGTTGTGCGGCACCCGCGCAAATTCCGTGTCGTTCAAGCGCAGCGCGTGCTGGAGCTGGCGATAGTGACGATAGGTATTGCCCAGTTCGCCGGCTATTCGGTGTTCGAGCAGCCCGGCTGTCGCGCAGCGGCGCAGCAGCTCGATGTTGCCCTTGTTGTCGAGCAGTTCGCTGAAGACGGGGCTCCATGCCAGGACCAGGTACTGCACCATGAACTCGATGTCCACCATGCCGCCGGCGTCGTGCTTGAGGTCGAACAGCTCGCTGCGGTTCGGATGACCGTCGTGCATCTTCCTGCGCATCGCAAGGATTTCGTCGGCCAGGGCCGCGCGATCCCGAGGCTGCGCCAGAATCCGCCGACGCAGTTCTTCGAAGCGGCTGCCGATGCGCCGGTCCCCGGCGCAGAACCGCGCCCGGGTCAGCGCCTGGTGCTCCCAGACCCAGGCGGACTCCGTCTGATAGAGCTCGAAGGCGCGCAGGCTCGAAACCAGCAGGCCCGAGCTCCCGTTGGGACGCAACCGCAGGTCCGTCTCGAACAACTGACCGGCGGCGGTGCGGGTCGACATCCAGTTGGCAATGCGTTGCCCCAGCTGGGAGTAACGCTGCAGCGCGTCTTCATGGTCGTCTTCATAGAGGAACACCAGGTCCAGGTCCGATGCGTAACCAAGCTCCTTGCCGCCCAGCTTGCCATAGGCGATGACCGCGAAGCGCGGCTCGGGGCGATGCCGGCGGCTCATCTGCGACCAGACCAGCCCGGTCGTGATCTCCATGACCTGGTCGGCCAGTGCGCTCAGCTGATCGCCGAGCGCTTCCACCGTGAGCTGGCCCTCCAGGTCCTGGGCCAGCAGGCGAAAGACCGCTGCATGGTGCGCCTCGCGCATCGCGTCCATCTGACGTTCCACATCCGGCGCGTCACCGGCGGAAGCACCGGAGCCACTGGAGCCCCCGGCGCCGGGCACGCCTGCCATCGTGGTCGCAGCCAGCTGCTCACGCAGCTCGCGGCCCCAGAGTTCGCTGTCGAAGGGCGCCAGCAGCTGCCCGTCGAGCAGCTCGTCGAGCACCACCGGATGCATCAGCAGGTAGTCCGCCGCCCACTTCGCCCGCAGGATGATCCGCAGCAGGTGCTCGAACCCCATCGGATGCTCGCCGCGCAACGTCAGGTA
>JACCRJ010000072.1 GCA_013813615.1 Lautropia sp.
TTTCGGATGACAGGGTGTCCGCCGCAGGACTGGCGCCAACGACTGCGCGCCCCTTTCGACTCACCGCTTGCTAACGCTTATAGCAACGTGCATGCCCGCATCGACCTGGGGACCACCCTCAGGCATAGCCGCCGGCTCCAGGAAGGCCGCAACCGCGCGGCCTGTTCGCTGCCCCGCAGCATGGGCACTTTCATCGCCGCCGGATAGACCGGCGCCATGACCGCCGTCTCGACTTAGCCGAAGCCGATCAGTGCGATGCGCATCCCATCCGGTACGCCGCGCTGGAACTCCTCAGTCGTCGCCATCCGGTTCTCCTTCGTCGTACGCCGAAGCTGACTAGTGTAGCTTGACCAGCGGCGTCGCCCGCTTGACCAGGAAGCGGGCCACCGCCAGCACGCCGGTCCGGACCGTGCCCAGGACAGCCTGGTGGTGCATGAGATGCAGGCTCGCGTACATCATCCGGGCGAACAGCCCTTCAACGAACCAGGTTGCCCTGAACAGCGAACCCATCAGGCTGCCGACCGAACTCCGCGTCCCGAGCGACACCAGCGAACCGTAGTCCTTGTAGACATAGGGCTGCGGATTCGGCGGCTTGCCGGCTTCGATGCGCATCAGCACGTCGACCAGGTAGTCCGCCTGCTGATGCGCACTCTGGGCGCGCGGCGGGACTTGCCCGCCCTCGCCGTCGACACAGAAGGCGCAGTCGCCCAGCGCATAGATATCCCGCTGCCCCCTGACCAGAAGATCGGCATCGACGTCGAGCTGCCCGCCCTTGGCAAGCGGCAGTCCGAGCGTCGCCAGGAAGGCAGGCGCCTTGATGCCGGCGGCCCATACGCACAGGTCTGCCGGGTAGTGGTTGCCCGCTGAATCCTCGACGCGGTCGGCTTCGATGCGGGCAACCCGGCAGCCGGTGACCACCTTGACATGGCGCTCGTGGAGCAGGTTGCTGGCTGCTTTGGAAACCTTCTCCTGCAGGGGCTCCAGGATGCGCGGCGCGCCTTCGAGCAGCGTGATCCGCACATCCCTATCGGGGTCGAGACGCCGGAAGCCGTAGTTGCCGTGAACCTTGCTCGCCTCGCGCAGTTCCGCCGCGAGTTCCACCCCGGTGGCGCCGCCGCCGATGATCACGATATCGAGCCCGGCACCCGGCCTGGACTGCTTCTGCAAGTCCGCGAGCGCCATGATCTTCAGCATACGCAACCGAAAGCGCTCGGCGTCCTCCGGTCCGTTCAGCGCCAGGGCATGCTCCTCGGCGCCTGGAATGCCGAAATAATTGGCGGTGCTGCCCACCGCGATGACGAGCCTGCTGTAAGAGACCGCTCGCCGGGGAATGATCAGGTCGTTCTTCTCGCCGTGCACGGCCCCGACGGTAATCGTGTGCGCCTCGGCGTCCAGCGCCACCATATCGCCATAGACGAAGTCGAAACCGTTGTCGTGCGCGAGCATCAGGTACGACAGCCCCTCCTGATGCATGTCCAGCGTTCCGGCGGCCACCTCGTGCAGCGATGGCTTCCAGACGTGGAAAAGGCGGCAATCGACCAGGCTCACGCGGCCGGGGCCGAGCTTGCGGCCAAGCTTGCACGCGAGTTCCAGCCCTCCGGCTCCCCCACCGACCACCACCACGCTGTCCGCCATCGCTCTGCCCGTTCGTGCGTCGCACCGACCGGTGCCAGGGGCAAGCTTACATGCACCGCCGCCTATGATCGAGTGATGGTCGACTCGCCGCGCAGCCGGCTGCGCCGTAGCTGCCCGGCCTGCTCCAGGATCGGGTAGGCAGTCGAGCAGAAAAAGGAATTGATGCGGCGCATGTCACTGATGATGTCCAGGTGCAGCGAGCTTGTTTCAATGGAGCGCAACGACTGCCCCGAGAGGCGGTCCAGGTGGGTGCCGGCGAAGACGCGTTCCAGGTCGCGAAAGCTCTCCTTCTCGGCGAGCAGCATCTGCGCGCTCTTCAGGTCGCCGCTGAGGAACACCGACAGGCCGAGCCGCAGGTTGGTAATCAGCTTGGCATGCAGCTCTTCGATCTCCCGCATGCCGGGATCCGAGAACATCAGGCGGTGCGCGATCTTCTTGTCGCGCAGGTCGCGGATGATGCTTTCGAGAATGTCGCCGACGTGCTCGAGGTTGATCGTGAGCTGCATGATCTCCGACCAGCGAGCGCCCTCCTTTTCGTCCAGCGCCTCGCGGCTGATCTGCGTGAGGTAAAGCTTGACGGCCGTGTAGAGACGGTCCACGTCCTCCTCCAGGTTCACGATGCCGGCCACCAGGGCGCTGTCGTTGGTACGGATCACCCGCAGCATCCCGTGCAGCATCTGCTCGACGGTGTCGCCGATACGCAGCGCCTCCCGGGCGGCATTGGCCAGGGCCACTGCCGGCGTCTTCAGCGCCGCGCTGTCCAGGTGCCGGGGCTCCGCCTGCGACACGGGCAGCTGCGGCACCGGAATCCATCGGGATACCAGCCGGGCTACGGCATCGGTCAGGAAAACGAACAGCAGGCCCAGCGTGAGGTTGAACAGGATGTGGAACTCGAGCACCTGGCGATGCGGCTGCGAATCGAAATCGGCAAGCACTCCGGCAACCGGGGCCAGGGCCAGCCCGAAGATCAGGCATCCCGCCAGCTTGAAGAACAGGTTGCCGACGGCGACGTGCCGGCCGGCGCCGGGAGTGCGCAGGTTGACGAGCAGCGCGAGCAGCCCGCTGCCGAGGTTCGCCCCCAGAACCAGGCTGAGCGCCACCGGCACCGCGATCAGGCCGGAGGCCACCAGCGCAGCCGTCAGCAGTACCACCGACAGGCTCGACCACGAAAGGAGCGTGAACACCACGCCGATCAGCATGTCGAGCAGGATGTCGCCGGAGAGCGAGGCGAAGAGGACCTGCACGCCCTGCGCGTTGCGCATCGGCTGCGTCGCGAGCATCACGAGCTGCAGGGCAAGGATGATGACGCCCAGACCCAGTGCCACCCGCCCCACCTGCCCGGCGCGCGAGTTCTTGCGGGGCAGGAATGCGATGACGCCACCGATGATCAGCAGCGGCGACAGCCAGCGCAAGTCGAGCGAGAACACCATCGCCATCAGTGCGGTGCCGAGATCCGCGCCGAGCATGATGACCAGCGCGGGGCCGAGCTTGATCAGCCCCTGCCCCACGAAGGAACTGGCGATGAGCGCGGTGGCGCTGGAAGACTGGACCAGGGCGGTGACCCCGAGACCGGAGAGGAAGGCGGTGGCGCGGTTGCCGACGCTCCTGGCCAGTACGTGGCGCAGGCTGGCGCCAAAGACGCGAAGGACGCCGGTGCGAACGATGTGGGTGCCCCAGACCAGCAGGGCCACCCCGGAAAGTAGATTGAGCAGTGTCTGCACTTGTGCCGTTTTCCTCCCCTTTACTCGTGATTCTCCGGTGCGGGCTTTCCCCAAGGCCAGGTTTTGCGCCGGTGCAACTGTGGCACACTGGCCCGCACATCGAATGAATCGGAGACAGCGTGCCCCCGTCGGTGTGCGCGCCGCAAGAGCATGAATCAGGCAATCGCCGATCCCGCCACCGAAGTCCCGCGCGTGGCGCCAGCCGCCCCGCTACTGTCGGTCGAAGACCTGCACGTGCATTTCGTCACGTCGCGCGGCGTGGTGCGTGCCGTCGAAGGTGTGAGCTGGCAGGTCTACCCCGGAGAGATGGTAGCCCTCGTGGGTGAATCCGGCTGTGGCAAATCCGTCTCGGCGCTGTCGGTCATGCGCCTGCTGGCGAAACCCGCGGGTCGAATCGTGCACGGCCGGATCCTTTTCGAGGGCCGCAACCTGCTCGAACTCGACGATGAATCGATGCGACAGGTGCGCGGCCGCGACATCTCGATGATCTTCCAGGAGCCGATGACGTCGCTCAATCCGGTGCTGAGCATCGGCCTGCAGATCATGGAGCCGCTGATCATCCATAAGGCAATGGGCGAAGCACAGGCCCGCACCCGCGCGCTCGAGCTGCTTGCGCTGGTGGGCGTCTCGGACCCGGAGCGCCGACTCGCCCAGTATCCGCACCAGTTCTCCGGCGGCATGCGCCAGCGGGTGATGATCGCCATCGGCCTCGCTTGCAATCCCAAGCTGATCATCGCCGACGAGCCGACCACTGCCCTCGACGTCACCATCCAGGCGCAGATCCTGCAGCTGATGAAGGACCTGTCGCGCAGGCTGGGTATCGCCATGGTCGCGATCACCCACAACCTCGGCATCGTCGCACGCTACGCTGACCGGGTGAACGTGATGTACGCCGCGCGCCTGGCCGAACAGGCAAGCGCCGAAGCGCTCTTCGCCAAGCCCCTGCATCCGTACACCATCGGGCTCCTGCGCTCGGTGCCTCGGCTCGACCGGCCTCGCGGCGCGCGCCTGGAAACCATCGACGGCCTGCCGCCGAGCCTGCTGTCGCCGCCGCCGGGTTGCCGCTTTGCCCCGCGTTGCCCGGCTCGTCAGGACGCCTGCGAAGCAGGCCTGCCGGACATCGAGATCATCGAGGCGGACCACGGCTCCGCCTGCATCCGCGCCCGCGAGCTGGAGCGGCACGGGCCACGGGCCCTGGGCCTGGTCAGCGCGGAACTGTCGCGCCCCGCCCCTCCCAAGGCACTCGACGGTGAGCCATTGCTCGTCGTGGAAGGTCTCAGCACCTGGTTCTCGGTAGGACGCGGCTGGGGTGCGGCCGCCCGCCAGACGGTGCGCGCCGTCGACGACGTCTCCTTCACCCTGCGCGCCGGCGAGACCCTCGGCCTGGTGGGCGAGTCGGGCTGCGGCAAGACCACGGTCGGCCGCACCCTTCTGCGGCTCGAGCGCGAGGTGGCAGGCCGCATCGTTTACGACGGCGTGGACATCACTCGCGCGAGCCCGGCGCAGATCCGTGACTACCGCCGCTCCATTCAGGTCATCTTCCAGGATCCGTATTCGTCGCTCAATCCGCGGATGACGGTCGGCCAGATCATCGCGGAGCCGACCCTGGTTCATGGGCTGATGCCGAACCGGGCGGCGGCCAGGCGCCGCGTCGCCGCGCTGCTGGAACAGGTCGGTCTCTTCGACTACATGGCGGAGCGCTATCCGCACGAACTCTCCGGCGGGCAGCGCCAGCGGGTGGGCATCGCGCGGGCGCTGGCGCTCGAGCCCCGCTTCATCGTCTGCGACGAGCCGGTTTCGGCGCTCGACGTCTCGATTCAGGCCCAGATCATCAACCTGCTGGAAGACCTGCAGAAAGAGCTCGGCCTCACCTACCTGTTCATCGCCCACGACCTCGCGGTGGTGCGCCACATCTCGGACCGCGTGGTGGTGATGTACCTGGGGCGGGTGATGGAGATCGCCGACCGCGACCAGCTCTACAGCAATCCCCTGCATCCCTACACCGAGGCGCTGCTCAACGCCGTCCCCATTCCGGATCCCGCGCTGGAGCGGGCCCGCGGCCGCGCGGTGCTGGGCGGTGAAGTTCCGAGCCCCCTGAACCCGCCGTCAGGCTGCGTGTTCCACACGCGCTGCCCGAAGGCGAGCGAGGAGTGCCGGTCTGGTATTCCCGAATTGCGGGAGATCAAGCCGCTGCACTACGCTGCCTGCATAAAGGCCTGACCGCGAAGTGCGAGTCACACCAGCCGGTGTGAACGGCCCAGGCTGAACGGCCCAGGCATGAACCGGGTCGGCAGCCGGCGACATCCTCGCTGAGCGGCCTTGCCTGCCAAGGGCCGAAGAGCCCGTCCGGAACAGAAGACCAAAGAGGAGACACCACCTTGAAATTCAGACACGCCGCCCTGGCGGTCGCACTGGCCTCATCCGCAGTCGCATCGTCGCCCGCCTGGGCGCAGACACCCAAGTCCGGCGGCACCCTCACGTTCGCCGTGAGTGCGGAACCGCCCAACTTCGACTGCCACGCGCAAAGCTCCTTCGCCTTCATCCACCCGGTCCGTCCGCACTACTCCACCCTGCTCAAGTTCGACGGCGAGAAGTATCCGGAGGTGACCGGCGACCTGGCCGAATCCTGGACGGTTTCGCCCGACGGCCTGACCTTCACCTTCAAGCTGCGCCGCAACGTGAAGTTCCACGACGGCTCGGCCTTCAGCTCCGAGGACATCAAGGCCACCTATGAGCGGCTGCGCAATCCGCCGCAAGGCGTGCGGTCTCTGCGGGTGGAAAGTTACCAGGACATCGAGTCGGTGCAGACGCCGGATGCGAACACGGTGGTATTCAAATTGTCGAAGCCGAACGCCTCGATGCTCGCCAACTTCGCCTCCCCCTGGGACTGCGTCTACAGCGCCGCCAAGCTGAAGGAGGATCCCAAGTTTCCCGAGCGCAACATCCTCGGCACCGGCCCGTTCACCTTCGTCGAGCGGCAGGCCGGCTCGCACTGGATCGGCAAGAAATTCGACGGCTACTTCGAGAAAGGCAAGCCCTACCTGGACGGCTACCGCGCGGTCTTCATG
>JACCRJ010000242.1 GCA_013813615.1 Lautropia sp.
ATTTTGGCACATCCCCGACAGTGCCTAGAAACCGGCGCCGATCTGGAACTGGACTCGCTGCGTATCGTCGCCCGCCTTCTTGGCGATCGGATAGCCCAGCGACAGCTTAAGCGGGCCGATCGGCGACAGCCAGTTCAGGCCGACCCCGAAGGAGTACCGCAGGTCGGTGAAGTCGATTGTGCGCTCGAAGACGTTGCCGCCGTCCAGGAAGAAGAAAGTCCGGATGGTCCGGTCGTTGCCGGTGCCCGGCAGCGGGAACAGGAACTCGGCACTGGCGGCGAAGAGCGCGGTACCGCCGATCGGCAGGTTGTCCACCGGATCCTCCGGTCCGAGGCTGTTGGGGCCGAAGCCGCGGACCGAATTGATGCCGCCTGCATAGAAGTTCTTGAAGACCGGGTAGGTCTTGTCGCCGAGGCTGCGGCCGTAGCCGACGTCTGCGTTGAGCGCGAGCGTATAGTCCTTGGTGATCGGCAGGTACCACTGGTGCTTGTAGGTTGCCTTGGCGTACGAGAGTTCCTGGCCGGGAAAGGTTGCCTCGAGGTTGAGCCGCTGCAGGCGGCCGCGTGTCGGCGACAGCGCGCTGTCCCGGGAGTCGCGCGCCCAGCCGATGGTGCCGAGGAACGCGCCGCTGGTTTCGCCGTACTCGGCGATGTGACTCACATATCGCTGCGGCAGTTGCCCCCCGCCCGGCAGGATCTTGTTCTGTTCGTAGATCGCGCCGAAGTTCAGCCGATCCAGTTCGGTGTAGGGTATGCCGAAGCGCAGCCCGATTCCGGACGAGCGCAGCCGGTAGTCGCCGAGCCCGAGGTTCCTCGCGTTGAACGTGCGCGAGTAGACGTCGACGGAGCGGCTCACGCCGTCGGGCGTGTAGTAGGGCTGAATGAACGAGACCGACGCGGCGCGCTGGGTCTCGCCGGTGTTCACCTCCACCGCCATCGTGTTGCCGGTGCCGAGGAAGTTGGGCTCGTTGATCTGCGCCGAGATCAGGAACTTCTCGGTGCTGGAGAAGCCGACGCCGAAGGTGAAGCTGCCGGTCTGGCGTTCGGTCACGTTGACCAGCAGGTCCACCTGGTCGGGCGTGCCCGGGACCGGTTCGGTGTTGATGGTCACGCCCTGGAAGTACCCGAGCCGCTCGATGCGGTCGCGCGACAACTTGATTCGTTCCGAGTCGAACCAGGCACCTTCGAACTGCCGGATCTCGCGCCGCACCACCTCGTCGCGTGTGCGCTGATTGCCGGCGATGATCACCCGCCGGACATAGGCCCGGCGGCCCGGGTCGATGTTGATGGTGAAGGCGACTTCCTGTTTGCGGCGGTCGATCTCCGGCACCGGGGTGGCGTTGGCGAAGGCGTAGCCGATGGCGCCGAGGGCCTCGGTGATCGCCTTGGTGGTCTCCGTCATCTTCTCGCCGGAGAAGGTGTCGCCAGGCTTCAGCTTGAAGAGCTTGCGGAACTGGTCGTCGCGGCCGAGCGTGTTGCCGCCGAGCTGGATGTCCTTGACGGTGAAGCGCTCGCCCTCCTTGATCGTCAGCGTCACATAGACGCCTTCGCGGTCCGGATCGATGGACACCTGGGTCGACTCGAGCGCGAACTCGAGGTAGCCGCGGTTCAGGTAGAAGGAGCGCAGCGTCTCGAGATCGCCGGCGAGCTTCTCGCGCGAATACTGGTCGGTCTTGGTGTACCAGGACAGCCAGGTGGGTGTGGTCAGCTTGAGCTGGTCGAGCAGCTGGGATTCGCTGAAGGCGCGGTTGCCGATGATGCGGATCTGCGCGATGCGCGCGTCTCCGCCCTCTTCGATCGCCATCGCAATGCCCACCCGGTTGCGCTCCAGGGGCGTGACGGTGGAGGTGATCTTCACCGAATACTTGCTGCGGGTGAGGTACTGGCGCTTGATCTCCTGCTCTGCGCGATCGAGCAGCGAACGGTCGAAGATCCGGGCTTCCGCGAGCCCGGTGTCGCGCAGGGCCTTCTTGAGCGCTTCCACTTCGAATTCCTTCGAGCCGCTGATGTCGACCGACGCGATGGCCGGTCGCTCCTCCACGGTGACGATCAACACCTCGCCTTCGACGCTCAGACGCACGTCCTTGAAGAAGCCGGTGGCGAAGAGCGCCTTGACGGCTTCCGCCGCGTTGGCGTCGGTGACCCGGTCCCCTACGCGGATAGGCAGATAGCCGAAGACGCTTCCGGCCTCGGTACGCTGCAGCCCCTCGACTCGGATGTCACGGACGACGAAGGGATCGAAGGCATATGCCTGACCTGCCACGAAAAGAGCCGCCAGGCTCAAAACCCTGGCGGCTCCCTGCAGGAGCGTTCCTGTTGTTGACGGCTTGATACGCGATGTCCCGGCGGCGCAGCACCGGAGCGTGCACCGCGATCAATGGATAAGAATGCCCGGCTGGAGCATTGACTAACTGAGCAAACGACTGAGGTCGTTGAACAGCGCGACAATCATCAACCCGGCGACCATGGCAAGCCCCATTTTCTGGGTGACCTGCATGAAGCGTTCCGACAGTGGTCGGCCCTTGATCGCTTCGAGCGCGTAATATACCAAATGGCCGCCGTCGAGGACCGGCACAGGCAACAAGTTGAGCACGCCGAGGCTGACGCTGATCAGCGCAAGAAACGCCACGTAGGCGAACCAGCCGATCTTCACCGACTGACCGGCGAAGTCCGCGATCGCGACCGGACCGGACAGGTTCTTCCAGGAGAGGTCGCCGGTCACCATCTTGCCCAGCATCCGCAGCGAGAAGATCGACATGTCCCAGGTCTTGCGGGCGCCGTGGGTGAGCGCGCCCACCACGCCCAGATCCACCGTCACCATCTCAACGCGCTGCTGCAGCGCCGCGCCGATCTTGCCGACCCGCTGGCTGCCGCCGTCTCCGGCAGCTGCCTCCGTCTCGCCCCGCGGCGTGACCTGCAACTGCAGTTCGGTGGTGCCGCGACGGATGGCGAACTGCAGGGGCTTGTCGGCGCCGGCGCGGACCGTGTCGATCAGGTCACGGGCGCGGCGGATCGGCTGCTCGCCGATGCGCAGGATCTCGTCGTCGGGCTTGATGCCGGCAGCCTCGGCAGCTCTGCCGCTCGCCACGTTGCCGACGACGACGGCGCCGGCGCGCAGCTCCATGCCGAGTGTACGGGTGAAGTCCCGCTCCAGTTCGCCTTCTGGCAGGGCCCGGGCGTCGACCGCGACGGTGCGCTCGCCCCCCTGGCCGCTGAGGCGCAATTCGATGGGACGCTTCTCGACGATGCCGTCGATCATCCGGAGCCGCAGGTCGCTGAAGGTTTCGATCTGCGTGCCGTCGACAGCGAGCACCCGGTCGCCGTCGGTGATGCCGGCGGCGCTGGCGGCGCTGCCGGCCGGCGGCGTCCCCAGGATCGGCGCGGGCTCCTGCAGGCCGGACATGGCGAGCACGCCATAGAGGAGGATGGCGAGCAGGAAGTTCGCAGCCGGCCCGGCCACCACGATGGCGCTGCGCTTGGCGAGCGACTGCCGGTTGAACGCCCGGTGGGCGTCCCGGGGATCGATCTGCCCGTCCTCACGCTCGTCGAGCATCTTCACGTAGCCGCCGAGCGGAATCGGTGAGAGGCTCCATTCAGTGCGATCGGCGCCCACCCGCCAGGTCAGCAGCGGCTTGCCGAATCCGATCGAGAAGCGCAGGACCTTCACGCCGCACCAGCGGGCAACGCTGTAGTGGCCGAGCTCGTGGATGAACACCAGCAGGGCCAGCGCGAACAGGAAGGACAGTAACGTTGTCATGTAGGACACCTCTCGAGCTGTTGCTTTGCCAGGTGGCGGGCCCGCTTGTCCAATTCAAGGGCTTCTTCCAGCGAATCCGGCGCATCTGCCTGCGGAAGGGCTTCCAGGACCGCCTGGTTGATCCTGGCAATGTCGCTGAAGCGGACCCTTCCGGACAGGAACTCCGCCACGCCGACCTCGTTGGCGGCATTCAGGACGCAAGGGGCACCGCCACCGGCCGCCAGGGCCTCCCGCGCGATCCGCAGGCACGGGAACCGGCCCTCGTCCGGGGTTTCGAACTCCAGCCGCCCGATCGCCGCCAGGTCGAGCAGCGAGGCGCCGCTGGCGATCCGGTCAGGATACCCCAACGCGTGGGCGATCGGCACCCGCATGTCGGGATTGCCAAGCTGGGCGAGCACCGAGCCGTCCATATACTCCACCAGGGAATGCACGATGCTCTGCGGGTGGATGAGCACCTCCAGCCGGGATGCCGGCATGTCGAACAGGTAGTGCGCCTCGATCAGTTCCAGGCCTTTGTTCATCATGGTGGCGGAGTCCACCGAAATCTTGCGTCCCATGCTCCACTTCGGATGGGCGCACGCCTGGTCCGGGCTCACCGAATCCAGGGCGGCGACCGGCGTGGTCCTGAAGGGCCCGCCGGAGGCCGTCAGGATCAGGCGGCGCACCGCCTCTCCGGTCGTCTGTCCCGACGGCCCGTGAGGCGAAGGCAGGCACTGGAAAAGCGCATTATGTTCGCTGTCGATCGGCAGCAAAGCCACTTGCGACTGCCGGCAGGTCTGGATGAACAACCGGCCGGCCATCACGATAGCCTCCTTGTTGGCAAGCATCACGGATCTGGCGGCACGGGCGGCTGCCAGCGTCGGTGCGAGCCCGGCTGCGCCGACGATGGCGGCCATGACGCAGTCGATCCCGGGTGCCCCGGCCACCTCGACCACTTCATCCGGACCGACTGCCAGGCGCGTCGCCAGGCCGGCCGACCGCAGCCGCGCCTCCATGCCGGCTGCAGCCTGCGGATCCGTGACCGACACCACCTCCGGCCGGTGCCTGACCGCCAGCTGCAGCAGTTTCTCGACGTTGCCGTGCGCCGTCAGGGCATGCACCCGGAACCGCTCCGGATGGCGCCCGACCACGTCGAGCGTGCTGTCGCCGATGGAGCCGGTGGCCCCCAGCACCGTGATGGTCTTCATCGGGTCAGCACCGCCCAGAGCAGCAGGCACGCCGGCATGGTCGGGATCAGCGCGTCGATCCGGTCGAGGACGCCACCGTGCCCGGGCAGCAGGCTGCCGCTGTCCTTGACGCCCTTGTTGCGCTTGAGCAGCGATTCGAACAGGTCCCCGAGGACCGAGAGGGCGACGATCAGCGTCAGGCCGACCGCAGCAACCAGCAGCCCGGCCTTCACCGCGAGGACGCTGCTGAGCACCGGCGCCTGCGGAAGAAGCCACCACGCGAGCGCGGCCACCAGAAGCACCGTCAGCAGTCCGCCGATTGCGCCTTCCCAGGACTTGCCGGGACTCACCAGCACCGCCAGCTTGCGCCTGCCGAACTTGCGGCCGAAGAAATAGGCGCCGATGTCGGCGCACCAGACGATCGACATGGCCGAGAACACCAGCCCCGGATGCGCCAGGCGCAGTTCGTAGATGGCGATCCACAGACAGAGCAGCGCGACGATGCCGAAGGCGGCAGCCGGCAGCCCGCCGGCGCCTCGAAGCCGGGCGGCCAGCACTCCCGGCAGCGCGAACGCGAACCAGAGCAGAAGGTTGAGCGCCAGCAAGACCGTGACCCACGCCGGGGCGGGTCCTGCCGCGCCCCGCCAGGCCAGGTAGATCAGACCGGCGACTGCGATCGGCGCGGCAACCAGCCACGCCTGCCGCCGGGATTGCGGCCCGTGGCCGGTCAGCATCCCCCACTCCCAGCCGGCGGCGGCCATCAGCGCCAGCGACAGGACCCCCCAGACCCATGCCGGCGCATAGATC
>JACCRJ010000135.1 GCA_013813615.1 Lautropia sp.
CCAGATTGCAGCGGCCGAACCCAACCCGATCGAAGTGCTGCGTGACCTGGTGCAGAAGGGCCAGATGTACGAGACCGGCCTGGGCATGCCGAAGAACCTCACTCGAGCGTTCGATCTTTACTGCGAAGCTGCGCGCGACGGTTATCCGGACGCGCTGATCCGCATGGGCTGGATGTTCGCCGAAGGCAACGGCGTCGATAAGAGCCAGGCCGCCGCCGGCACGCTGTTCAAGCGCGCCGCCCGGTTCGGCAGCAGCGCCGGCAGCGAACTGGCGGAGCGCTTCCCGGCGGACAAGGAACTGCTGCCGGTGTGCCTCAAAGGGACGCTGGTGGAAAAAGGCACGGCGGAGCGGCCCCCCACCCCCGCCGAACTGTCGGCGATGGCGCCGAAGTTCGATTCGCCGCTCGCACGCAATCCGATCATCGGCGCGGAACGCACCAAGCTCGTCAATGCGGTGATCTCGGAAGCGCGCGCCTACAAGCTGGATCCCCGGCTGGTGCTCGCGGTGATGGCGACCGAGTCGGGCTTCGATCCCAACGCGAAGTCACCGAAGAACGCCTGGGGACTGATGCAGCTGATCCCGGAGACGGCCCAGCGCTTCAACGTCAAGAACATCCTGGACCCGATCGAGAACATCCGCGGCGGCATGGCTTATCTGCGCTGGCTGCTCAGCTACTTCCGGGGCGACGTGACGCTGGCGCTCGCCGCCTACAACGCCGGCGAAGGCGCGGTCGACAAGCACAGCGGCGTGCCGCCGTACACGGAGACGCTGGCGTATGTCCAGCGGATCCGGGCCGCCTATCCGTTCGACCGGCATCCGTACGACGCCACGATCAGCAGCGGTTCCTCCAAGGCTGCCCCGCAGCCTACCCGCACCGCCGACAACGTCCTCGCCGGGCCCATCGTCGCCAACTGACCGGTCCCCGGCAGCCTGGCGCAACGCCCGGTTCAGCCATATCCATGTCGCTTTCCATGCCGCTTTTACCGGGCCCTCTCGACTGGACAGAGAGCCGGATGCAGGCCGGGCATTCCGTACGGCCGGTCGCCGCCCATCCGCAGGAAGCCGTTGCTGGAAGGCGCAGACCAGGTCGGCGGCAATGCCGGCGGCCCTGACGGCGCGCCGCGCCTGCCTCCATCTCCAGGCGCCGGACCGGCGGGAAGCGCTCCCCAACCGTCTGCGCCGACTGCGCCGAAGCCGCCGGCCGCGGAAGAGGCCACGCCGGATGCAGCATCCACCCGTGCCTGGATCAGCTGCGAAAGCCTCGCGGTCGACATCATGCGCACCGTGGCGGATGTCCGAAGCGGTATCCTGCCGCCGGCCCGGCCACTTGCACCGCCACCGTCGCCGGACGTCAGGAATTCGCATAGCCGTGGTTGCGTTCGATCCAGCGGCCCCGGCGCGCCGAGCAACAGCAGCCCCAGCCGCTGGCCGGTGCGCGACGGTGAACCGTGCACGCCAGGCGCGCCTGGCGCGCCCGCTGGCGGAGGCACGCCTGCTTCTGGTCGCGCGGTCCGTGAGCAGCCATTCCAAAGTGACACGGCGCGAATGATCAAAGCGCCCACCACCGGCACGATCAGGCGTACGCCGTAGTCGATCTCCAGCCGCAGCAGATTCGCGTCCGCCAGTGTCTGGCCAGACCGCTGGCCGATCGGCTCCGACAGGACCATGCCCGCCGCGCCGGAGGCCGGTTGCATCCGTACCCTGCGGCTGTCCAGGTTGTCGTTGGCGATCTCGATCACACCGGGAATCTGTTCGCCCATCGGATCGAGTGCCGGCTCCGCCCAATCCTCGAAACTCTCGCCGGTCGGCGAGCGCTGACGCAGCCTGATCCAGCCCGCCGCCGCGCCCTCCTCGACATGCTCTGCCGCCCTCCTCTCTGCCAGCACCAATTGCTCCAGGTTCTCGGCACCATAGAGATAGGGCACAAGTCCAGCCGCAAAGCCTTTGATGATCGATTCCCTGGAGGCGTGGTCCACCGCGCCCTGGCGGGCTGCCTGGGCCAATGCATAGTCCAGCGCGTGCTTGGCCTGGTATACCAACGTAAACTGCGCAACGCCGAGCCCCAGCATGAGAACGACCGGCAGCGCCAGCAGCAACTCCACCATCGTCGCGCCACAATTGACCGATCGGAGATGGCGCGGCTCCCACCTCATCGCGCTTGCAACCCGGCTGCACGGCCGGCAGCGCCCCCAGCGGCGCTGCCGCCACCGGCAGTACCCGCAGCGCCTTCACCCCGCCGATCGGTCGTTGCCGAAAGCGACGCCGCACTACGAGATGTCGAAGGCCGGGCTGTCCCGGCACGCGGCTTGTCCGCTGCAGACGCAACTTCCGCCGAATCCACCGACCGAAGCGGATTGCCCAGGAGGTACTCCACGCTCGGGAGTGGCACCGCCGGTACGCGCGGACGGCCCTTCGCAACGGGGGCCGCCGGCAGCCCATCCGCAGGATTCACATGCAGACTTCCCCTGGCAGCCTTGACGGCGTTTCGCCGGCCGCTGGCGGTGTAGCGTTCGACGACGTACGGGCTGCGCTGCACGGCCGCTGCGTTTTCCGAACCGGGCAGCGGTGTCTGGCGTTCCTGGTGCCGGCGCAGATGTCGTTGCAGGGACTCCATTTGCGCCTGCAGTACGTCATCCGGGGAAGCCGTGGCGCTCGCTCCGTGGCCGGTAGGCAATGCACCAGCGGAATGCGCGGGTGCCTGTTTGCTGTACCGGGCAACGGTTGCTGATGTCTCCTCCTCAGCCGGCAGCGCCGCGAGCCGGGTCAGTGACTGCCGCGCCTGCTCCAGCGCGAGCCCGGCAAGGTTCAACAGCGCCTTGCGCTCCGCTGTGGTCGCTGAGGGCTGCGCAGTTGCGGCGAAGAGCACCTTGCGGTACGCATCGATGGCGGCGCCGACCGAACCGGCTCGTTGATGGATGTTGCCGATCCGCAGCCACGCATGCGGCGATCGCTGCACCGAGAGTTCCGCGAGCGACTCATAGCGCCGTACCAGTTCCGCAGCGCCCGATTCCGGCGGAGCCTCGCGCCGGTACAGCACTTCCGCTTCCTCCTCGAGCCGCTGCAGCGTCTGCGCGGACACAGGTCGCACGAGGCTGAGCCGTCCCAGCCCTGCCGAGCCGGCTACCGCGCCATCCGTGGCTTGGTCGGCCCAGCCCGGCTCGCCCGAACCCGCCGATGCTGGGGCCGGCACCAATGCCAGGAAAGCACCGGCAAGCAGGCCCCCGAAGATCGACGTTCCGGTCCGGCGCCGGGCCTGCTGCACGGGATCGTTCCACGCGGAGCCTGCCGCGGCGATCCGGTCACCCGCCTGATCGCTGAAGATGTCGTTCACAGGGACGAGGTGCGGCCGCATGTTCCGGTGCAATCCGAGCCGGGAATTTTCTCCGGCCCGCAACTCGAGCACGTGCCGCGCACGCCGGCATCGAACGACGGCTGCCGGAGCAAGCATCGCGCACTGGACGACGCTGCCGCGAGCGTCGAGGAACACCAGGTCAAGTGCATGGCGCATGCCGAAGCCATGAACAACGCTGACATTCAGAAGAAGCAGTCCGCAACCCGGCGACGGCTCCGGGCGGCCAAGCAGCCCACGCGCACGCGCCAGGAACCCGCGCGCGACCTGAACGCCGAGCCATCGCTGCGCGTCGGCAACGTCGAGCAGCGCGAAGGCATTACAAGCCACCTTCGGCTCAACCGAGAATGCCTTCATTGACGATCCTCACTACAACGGGAAAGAAGACGATGGCGAAGGTGCAAGGAAAGATGCAGGTCATCAAGGGAAGCAGCATCTTTACCGGCGCCTTCAAGGCGAGCGCCTCCGCGCGAAGAAAGCGCTCCGAGCGGCGCTGCTCCGCCTGCGCCCGGAGGACGGGGCCAAGGCTGGAACCCTGGCGCTCCGCAGTCAGCACCGCAGCCACCAGATTGGTGATGGCGGGCAGCCCCAGCCGGTCGGCCAGCATGCGCAAGGCATCCGCGCGCGTGCGGCCGGCGCGGACATCGCGCAGGACCCGGTGGAGTTCCTCGGCCATCGGGCCTTGGGGACCTTTATCGGCTGCGTGCTGAAGCGCTCCGGTCATGTTGGAGCCAGCTTCGATTGCAAGCGTGATCACGTCGAGGTAGAAGGGCAGTGCCTTTGCGATGCGCCGGGAGCGAATCTCGACGCGGTCCCGCAGCCAGCTGAGCGGCAGGTAGCCACCCGCCAGGCCGGCAAGCAGAAGCCATGTGAAACGCGGCCAGCCCAGGGGCCAGCTGACCGCCACCAGCAGCGTGATCATGGCCGCTGCTGCGAGCACCTGTCCTGCAACGAATTGGTCGACCGTCAGCGCGTACTCCAGGCCAGCCTTCCTGAGTCGATCCACCAGCCGCAGCCGCGCCTGACGCGGCAGCAACGCAGACACCCAGGCAGCGACGGGACGCGCAAGCCATCCGATCACACGCCAGTACATGGGTGGCGGGTCCAGATACGCCCGGTCCTCCTGCGGAACGGCGGCAACCAGGCTTCTCATCCACCAGGTCAGCAATACCGCCATCGCGACGACGGCAAGCGCGGCGAGCAGCAGCTGGGGAGGCCAGCCAGCCACCGGGGGGTCAGCAATTGCATTCATCAGATGTCGATGTCCATGATGCGACGGATGAAGAGCAAGCCTGCCGCTTCCAGTACGGCCACGACCCCACAGACGACCCATCCCTGCCAGGTGGAAAGGAGCGGCGCCATCGCTTGGGGCTCGATGGCGAAGAGCGCTGCGGCGACGATGACCGGCAGGAAGGCCATGATCCAGCCTTGCAGCCTGCCCTGAGCGGTCAGCGCACGGATCTTTCCCTCCACTGTCAGCTTCCGCCGAATCGTGTCGGAGAGCCGCTCGAGCGTCTCCGCCAGGTTGCCGCCGCTGTCGCCGGCAATCCTGACCGCGGCGGTGAAAAGGCGCAGGTCGTCGCCGCCCATCCGTCTTTCCAGGCTGCCCAGCGCGGCATCGAGGCTGACACCCAGCCGCTGCTCGCGCAGCATCAGGTCGAATTCCTGCCCGCAGGGTGCCGGCAGTTCCAGGGACATCTGCCGAAGGGCAAGCGGCAGGCTGGCGCCGGCGCGGATCGCAGCCGCCACGAGCATCAGCGCGTCCGGTAGCTGATCGGAGAATTGTCGGCGGCGGCGGCGCGCGAGGCGTACGAGGAAAAGGTTGGGCATCATGCCGACAAGCAGCAGCCCCAGCAGCATCAGCAACCACGACGCGCTGAGCAGCCAGATGGTCGCCATCACCAGCAGGCCCAACACCAGGTTCCACTGGAACAGGCGCTGGGCATCGATGAACAGCAGCAGGTCGTTGAGCCGGCGGCCGACGTTTCCGATGAAGGTGCGGCGATAGCGCGAGCCGGCGACTGCACCGCCTCGGGCGAGGCCCATCAAGGCC
>JACCRJ010000146.1 GCA_013813615.1 Lautropia sp.
ATGGACGGCAGTGGTGGGAATTCCGCTCGCGGCCAAGCCCGGGCCGGCCCTCCTGAAGGTGAAGCGAGACGACACGCCGGAAGCGAGCGTTGCGTTCACCATCGGCGACGTCAAGTACGCCGAGCAGCGCCTGAAGGTGCCGCCGGGAAAAGTCGATCTGGCGCCGGAAGACCTGGCGCGCTATGAACGCGAGCGTACGCATCTGGCAGGGGTGGTCGCGATGTTCAGCGAGACGGCGCCGCAAACCCTGAGGCTGCAGCAGCCGGTTGCCGGTCCGCGATCGAGCTCGTTCGGGCTGCGCCGCGTCTTCAACGGGCAGGGCCGCAATCCGCACAGCGGCATGGACATCGCTGCGCCCCGGGGCACGCCGGTGGTCGCGGCGGGCGCCGGGAAGGTCATCGACGCCGGCGACTATTTCTTCAACGGCAACACCGTCTGGATCGACCACGGCGCCGGGCTGCTGACGATGTACTGTCACCTGGACTCGATCAGCGTCAAGGCCGGTGAGACGGTCGCTGCGGGCACGGGGATCGGCACGGTCGGCGCAACCGGCAGGGTCACCGGACCGCACCTGCACTGGTCGGTCAGCCTCAACCGCGCGATGGTGGATCCGGCGCTGTTCCTGCCCTGACTCCCCGCCGGATGCGGTGCAGGCGCGCCCCGTGCCCAGTCCCGACAGATCCTACAACGCAGTCCCGACAGATCCTACAACGCCAGGTCGCGACGGAAGGCATCCGCCGTTTTGCGCAAAGCCGCCAGGAACAGGCGCGCCGGCCGCGACAGGTTGGTGTTCTTGGAAACCAGCGCCTGGGCGCTGATCTCGGCGCGCGGCCGCAGCTTCAGGCGCACCAGGCTGCGCTCGCGGTTTCCGGCAAGCCAGAAGGGATCGATGATCGCCACCCCTGCGCCGGCGCGGGCCAGGGCGCAGGCGACCGATGACTGGTTGACCTCCAGTGCGATCCGCTGCGAGACGCCGGCCTTCTTGAAGGCCTCCTCGACGACCAGGCCCAGCGGCAGCGTCTTGCGAAACGAGATCAGCCAGATTAACCTGCGCTGTATTGAACTTATCGCGCTGCTCGGCTAATTTACTTGCGGACGTCCCCTCTGCGGGAACGGACCGTTGACACACGAAAGCGCCAGCAGCCGCATGGCGCGGCAAATCGGGGACGAATGAAAATCCGGTCGGTCGAATCCAGCGTCGTCGCGATCCCTTGCGACATGGGCGGGCCGCCGCCGATGTTTGCCGGCAAGCCGTGGACGCATCTCGAGATCCTGCTGGTGAAGGTCGAGACGGAGGACGGCCTGGTCGGTTGGGGCGAGGCCTTCGGCCACACCGCCATTGCGGCGACCCGTGCGGCGCTGGACACCATCGTCGCACCGCTGGTCGTCGGCCGGGACGCGGAGGACATCCGCGGCCTTACGCGCGAGATCCTGCATTCGGTGCACCTGCTGGGGCGCAATGGGCCGTTCGTCTTCGCGTTCTCCGGGGTCGAAATCGCCTTGTGGGACCTGCTCGGCAAGCGCACCGGCCAGCCGCTGCACGCGCTCCTCGGCGGCAGCCGCCATACCGAACTCGACGCCTATGCAAGCCTGCTGCGCTACGGCGACCGCGCGCTGGTCGCAAGGAACACCGCTGCCGCCTGTGCTGCCGGCTTCCGGCACGTCAAGCTGCACGAGGTCACGCGCGAGGACACGCTCGCCGCGATCAATGCGACCGGGGCGGGGAGAGCCCGAATCATGCTGGACGTGAACTGCGCCTGGTCCGTGCCGGTTGCGGTCGAAATGGCCGATGCGCTGTCGGGCGACGGCCTGATGTGGCTGGAAGAGCCGGTCTGGCCGCCGGAGGATTGCGAAGGCCTCGCGCAGGTGCGCAACCGCGGGATTCCGATTTCCGCCGGCGAGAACGCCGCCGGCCTGTTCGGCTTCAAGTCGCTGATCGAGGCCGGCGCGATCGATGTCGCCCAGCCCAGCGTCACGAAGATCGGCGGAATCGGCGAGACGATCCGGGTCATCGACCTCTGCGACGCCCACGGCGTCCAGGTTGCGCCCCATTCACCGTACTACGGGCCCGGCTTCATCGCGACCCTGCACATCGCCGCCGCGCTGGTGGAACGGCCGCTGGTCGAAATGCTCTGGCTGGACATGGAAGCCAACCCGTTCGACCCCTGGGTGCGGGCGAGCGGCGGCAAGGTGAGGGTGCCGCAGGGGCCGGGCCTCGGCGGCGATCCGGATCCGGCGCTGCTCGAGCGCTACGCCCAGGGCGGTATCAACCGCACCTCTGCCGGAGGCAGATCGTGAAGGTCGCACGCGTGGTCACGCGGCAGATTGCCGTGCCGCTGCCGAAGCCCATCGGCAGCGCCCTCGGCCAGATCAGCAGCTTCGGCTGCATCCTCGTCTTCGTTCATGACGATGCCGGCGGCGTCGGCGAGAATCTGGTCTTCACGCTGAACGACCGCCGCACCGGTGTCGTGCGGCGGATGATCGAGGAGCTGGCGGACCAGCTGGTCGGACACGACGCCGGCCATATCGCGGGCTTCTGGGCGCGGGCGTGGAAGGACATCAATTTCCTGGGGCACAAGGGCGTGCCGGTGGTGGGCATCTCGGCACTGGACGGCGCGCTCTGGGACCTCCTCGGCAAGAACGTCGGGCTGCCGCTCTATCGGCTGCTCGGCGGTGCACGGGACCGGGTGCCGGCGTACCACAGCGGCGGGCTATGGCTGTCGCGTTCGCAGCAGGAGCTGGTGGAGGAGGCGCAGTCGTTTGCCGCCGCCGGCTTCAGGGCGATGAAGATGCGCCTGGGCCATCCGGATCCGGCGGTGGACATCGCGCGGGTGAGAGCGGTGCGCGACGCAATCGGCCCGCACGTCAGGCTGATGGCCGATGCCAACCAGGGCCTGAACGAAAGCCAGGCGATCCGGCTCGGCCGGGCGCTCGAGGCATTCGACCTGACCTGGTTCGAGGAGCCGCTGCCGGCCTGGGATCTCGAGGGGCTGGCGCGGGTGGCCGCCGCACTGGACACGCCGATCGCCAGCGGCGAGACCGAATACACCCGCTATGGCTTCCGCCGGATGCTGGAGCTGCGGTCCGCCGACGTGCTGATGCCGGACCTGCAGCGGGTCGGCGGAGTGAGCGAGTTCATGCGCGTCGGGCACATGGCGGAAAGCCATGACATCCCGGTATCGAGCCATCTCTTTCCTGAGACGAGCATTCAGGTGCTCGGTGCGCTCGCCAACGCCAACTACCTGGAATACATGCCCTGGTTCTCGGATCTCTACAACGAGCAGCTGGTGTTCGACGGCGGCGACGCCCTCGTTCCCGAGCGGCCCGGTTTCGGCTTCACGTTCAACCTGGACTACGTCCACCGCCTGGAGCGGTGATTCCCGCAAGGACCAGGCATCCACATTCACGCCCTGGAGGGTTC
>JACCRJ010000173.1 GCA_013813615.1 Lautropia sp.
GCCCCAGATGTCCTTCCACGCCTTCAGGGCCTTGCTGCCGCCGCTGTCGAAGTTCATTTTGGTCGGATCGCCGTCGGGCAGGTTCTCCGGGTCGAGGCCCGCGCTCACGATCGAGGCGCGCAGATAGTTGCCGTGCACCCCGGTGAAGAGGCTGCTGTAGACGATGTCCTCGGCGGTGCCGGAGACCAGCGCCTGCTTGTAGGCCTCCGATGCGTTGGCCTCGCGGGTTGCGATGAAAGCGGAGCCGACGTAGGCGAAGTCGGCGCCCATCGCCTCGGCGGCAAGCACGGCGCGGCCGGTGGCGATGGCGCCGGAGAGCGCAATCGGTCCGTCGAACCAGCGGCGTGTCTCCTGTACGAGGGCGAATGGCGACTGCACGCCCGCATGGCCACCGGCGCCGGCGGCAACCAGGATGAGCCCGTCGGCGCCCTTCTCGACCGCCTTGTGGGCGAACCTCTGGTTGATCACGTCGTGCAGCACCATGCCGCCGTAGGAATGTACGGCGTCGTTCAGGTCCGTCCTGGCGCCAAGCGAGGTGATGACGATGGGCACCTTGTAGCGGACCGTCAGCTCGAGGTCGTGCTCGAGGCGCGAGTTGGACTTGTGCACGATCTGGTTCACCGCGAAGGGGGCGGCTGGCCGGTCCGGGTTCGCCTGGTTCCACGCCTCGGTCTCGTCGGTGATCCGCTGGAGCCAGACTTCCAACTGCTCGGCGGGCCGGGCGTTGAGGGCGGGAAACGAGCCGACGATACCGGCCTTGCATTGCGCCAGCACCAGGTCCGGGTTCGACACGATGAAGAGCGGCGCACCGATGACCGGTATCGACAGCCGCTGCTTCAGTTCCTGCAGTTTCATGACGAGGCCCCCGGTTGAGTCGGCGTGATTGTAGCGGTCCCCTCCGGGCCGCCTCGCCGGACGACAATGAGAGAATCGTTTTTTCGACGCCATCCGGCCACGATATGGAGACTGCGCCAATGAACCTTTCAGCGAATCCCGCGATGCATCCTTCGATGCGGCCCTCGCCGAAGCCTCTCGTCCGCCGGGGTGCGCCGTCGGCCTTGCCGCCGGCTCGGCAGACGATCCGCCAGTCCATGCGCCAAGTCATGCGCCACGCCCTCCTGCCCGCGATCCTCGCCGCCGTCACGTTCGCCATGCCCGCGGTGGTACGGGCGCAGGATGCGAACTGGCCTGCCGGCACCGTCAAGGTGATCGTGCCCTATGGGCCCGGCTCCACGCCGGATGTGGTCGCCCGGCTGGTGAACGATCAATTGAGCAAGCGGCTGGGCCATCCTTTCATCGTCGAGAACAAGCCGGGCGCCGGCGGCAATGTCGGCACAGCGGCGGTGGCCAAGGCGAAGCCGGACGGCTACACCCTGGGCGTAACCATCTCCGGCCCGCTCGCGGCCAACACCCTGCTCTACAAGCACCTGTCCTATGACCCCGCTCGAGAGATCGCGCCGATCTCGATCCTGGCGACCCAGCCGAGCGTCATCGTCGCCAACGACAAGGTCTCCGGCGTAACGATGCCGCAACTTCTCGACGCGCTGAGGAAGGATCCCGGCAAGTACAACTACTCCTCGATGGGACCGGGCAGCATCTCGCATCTGGCGATGCAGCTGGTAGCGGTTCGAAGCGGGACCGACATCGTCCACGTCGCGTACCGGTCCTCCGGCGACGCCGTCGCAGCCCTGCTGAGCGGCGAGGCGCAGCTGGCCTGCCTGCCACCCGCAGCCGTGGTCGGCCAGATCAAGGCAGGCAAGCTGCGGGCGCTCGCGGTGACCTCGGAGAAGCGCTCTGCGCTGATGCCGGACGTGCCGACGCTGGCGGAGGCGGGCATCGAGGACGTGCAGGCGGATGCGTGGATGGGCATGGTCGCCCCTGCCGGAACGCCGGTGCCCATCCTGGAGAAGCTGCATCGGGAGATCGTTGCGATCCTGAAGCTGCCCGAGGTGGTCGAGCAACTGACGCGCGTGCATATGGAACCGGTTGGCAACACGCCGCAGCAGATGGCCGCAGCCATCGCCAGCGACCTGAAGCGCTGGCAGCCGCTGATCGAGAAGTACAAGATCTCGCTGGACTGAGCATGCCGGCTCAGGCGGGGGTGGTGGATCCGCAGCGGACCGAAGCGACGCTGCAATGGCGCTGCAGCCCGTTCGAAGCGGTGCCCCCGGCTCTGCTGTACCGCGCCCTTGCCTTGCGCAGCAGCGTCTTCGTCGTCGAGCAGCGCTGCATCTACCAGGACCTGGACGGCAGCGACCTCCGTGCGCTGCTGGTGACCGGCAGCCTGTGCGGCATGCCTGTCAGCCGTGCCCACGAAGGGCCCTGGGGCGCTGGATCCGATGCCGATGTCGAGGTCGTGGCCACCGCCCGCGTGCTGCCGCCCGGGAGCCGCTATGCGGAACCTTCCATCGGCCGGGTCTGTACGTCCGCAGCGCATCGCCGGCTGGGCCTGGGACGGATGTTGATGACCTACGCGATCGGGGTTACCCGCGAGCATCATCCGGGGCTCGCGATCCGGATCTCGGCACAGGCGTACCTGCAGGCTTTCTACGCCTCGCTCGGCTTCGAGCCGGTTTCGCAGCCGTACCTGGAGGACGGCATTGCGCACCTGCAGATGCGGCTGTCACCCGGCTAGGATCCTGCCCAACCCCGACAGGCTCCTAGCCTGCGGGGTCCACGAGGCGCGGCCGGCGCTGCGTGTCGGTGGCGACATAGGTCAGGGTGGCTTCCGTGACCTTGACCACTTCGCGCTCCGCCGGGTTGCGTTCCGCAAACACTTCGACGTTGACGGTGATGGACGTCCTGCCGACGCGAATGACTTCGGCATAGAAGCTCACGCGGTCACCGATCATCACCGGCTCGCGGAAGACGAAGGAGTTCACCGCCACGGTCGCCACCCGGCCACGGGCCCGGATCGCGGCGATGACGCCGCCGGCGATGTCGACCTGGGCCATGATCCAGCCGCTGAAGATGTCGCCATGCTGGTTGGCATCCGCCGGCATCGGCACCACCCGCAGCACCGGCGAACAGCCGGCCGGTAGATCGTCGTGCAGGTTGCGCCGGCGGCGCTCCTCGCC
>JACCRJ010000240.1 GCA_013813615.1 Lautropia sp.
TCTGGGCACTGCGGAGACCGCGGATGCCATGCCCGGCGCCTTCAAGCCGATCGACGCGAAGAATCGCATTTATATTGTCGACCCCCCTCTCCTCGCACAGCCCGCCCCACGGCGGCTGCCGCCGGTAGCAAACGGACAGGGCGCGGCCACCGGCACTGCAGTGCCGATTCCACGACCGGGGGCAACGGCGCCGCCGGCGCAGGCGCAGAACGGCCTTGAGCGACTGCACCAGCGGTTGCTGATTGAATCGGCGCCCGCCAGCGTGCTGGTGGACGCCGAACTCAACATCCTGCACACGACGCCCGGTGCCGCCGAGTTCATGCTCCATCCAGCCGGGGCCCCCAGCAGTTCGCTGATGCTGAACGTCCATCCTGATCTGCGCCTTGAACTGCGTGCCGCGTTGCTCTCTGCAAGCGAGACCGGTAAACCAGTGCGGGTCCGGCGAATCCCGGTGACGTGGCAGCGGGGGGGCCTGCAGGAGCAGGGTGGCGTGGATCTCGGCGTCTGCCCCACCCGTGATCCGGACAGTGGCGCCAGCCTCAGCGTGGTCCTGTTCGAGGCGGTGGCGCTGCCGCCTGCCAGTATCGGCAGCACCGACCGTGCGGCGGCTTTCGACCTGCCGGACCTGGAGGCGAAAAACCAGCGCCTCGAGGACCAGCTTCACCAGACGATCACGCGCTTCGACAATTCGACAGAGGAGTTGCGGGCCGCCAATGCGGAACTCGCTGCCCTCAATGACGCGTTGAGTCGTGCGACAGAAGAACTGGCGACGAAGAGTGAAGATCTGCAGTCGATGAATGAAGAACTCATCGCCGTCAGTCAGGAGCTGAAAGCGAAGGTGGACGAAACCGGCCAGATCAGCGACGACTTCCAGAACCTCAGCACCTCCGGCTCGATCGTCGCGCTGTTCCTGGACCGCGGCATGAACGTGAAGCGATTCACCGCAGCCGCAGCCGGACTCTTCGGACTCGGCGCCGGCGGTCCGTCCCGTACCCTGGAGGACATCGCCGACCAACTCAACCATGCCTCGCTTTCCGCGGATGCGGCAGAGGCGGTGCGGACACTGCAGCCGGTGGAACGGCTGGTCCAGAGCAACGATGGACGTTTCTTCCTGGCACGGATCCAGCCCTACCGGACCACGCGCGACAGCATCGAAGGCGCCGTCCTCAATCTCTCCGACGCGACGCTCCTGCAGCAGGCAAGGCAGGAACTTCTCGAGTCCCGCGAAGTTCTTCGGCTTGCCGCCGACTCGTCGGCGCTCTATGCGCTCCTCGTATTCGACGCCGACGGCAGGATCACCAGATGGAACGCCGGAGCGAAGCGGATGTTCGGCTACGAGGAAGGCGAGATCTTGGGCCAGTCCTTCGAAACCCTGGCCGATGTCGAGGAGCGTGGCCGCGGCATCCCGCAGGAGACGCTTCGCAGCGCGCGTGATCGCGGCAGCGTCAACGGCGAGCGATGCTATCGGCGTAAGGACGGGAGCACCTTCCGGGGCAGCTACGTCGCCACCGCACTCTATGGCGATCCGGGCAGAGGATTCGTCGAAGCGGTTCATGACCTGTCGGAGGTGCAGGAGGCGCGTGGCGACCGCGACCAACTGCTTGCCCGGGAACGGGCCCTGACGCTGAAGCTCGACCTCGCCCGACGCGCCCAGGACGAGTTGTTCGATATGCTGGCGAGCGAACTGAAGCGACCTCTCAGCCTCGTACAGGTCAACGCCGACATGCTGGTGCGGCTCCCGGAAACCCGGGGCATACCCGTCGCCGGCAAGGTGGCGGAATCGATCAGCAAGGCGGTTGTGAACCAGTCGCACATCATCGATGGCTTGCGAGACCTGTCGCTCGCCCGCAGCGGCAAGCTCACCCTGCAGATGCGGTCGGCAGGCCTGCGCGACCTGATCGAGGAGGTGGTGAACAGCAAGAAGGAACAGGCGGCGTCCAGGTCGTTGTCGCTCGAGTTCGTCTCCGACGGGGACCCCTTGACCGCAGTCTGCGACCCGGCGCGTATCCAGCAGGTCGCCCGCAGTCTGATCGGCAACGCGATCAAGTTCACCGAGCACGGCGGCGTGACGGTACGGGCTACCCGTGAGGCAGAACACGCCCGGTTTTCAGTGATCGACAGCGGCGTGGGTATCGCGCCGGACCTCCTGGAAACGGTTTTCGAAGCCTACGAGCTGCCCGCCACCGCGGCGCCGCGTCCGAAGCGCGGCCTTGGGATCGGCCTCGCGCTGGTGAAGGAACTGGTGTCCGCCCACGAAGGAAGGATCGTGGCCGAATCCGAGGGAACGGAGCGTGGCTCAACCTTCACCGTCTGGTTGCGCCTGGCGGAGCCGGTCAGGGATGTGCCTTCCCCCGTGGAAGCAGGCCCGACGACTGCGGACGAACACAATCCTCTGAGGAGCCTGCGGGTCGTGCTGGTCGATGACTCGGTGGATCTCCTGACATCCTTCGGCGCGCTGCTGACCCTGGAAGGGGCCAGCGTAGACTGTTTCGACAATGCGGAGGCAGCGCTGGCGCGACTGCTCAGAGGCGATGTCGACCTGCTGATCTCCGACCTCGGCATGCCGGGGATGAATGGCTACGAGCTGATCAGCGAAGTACGAAAACAGCCTCAGCTGGCCGCGCTGCCTGCCATTGCCCTGACCGGCTACGGCAGGACGCGCGATCCCGGACATGCCGTCCGCTCCGGCTTCAACGCCCACACGACGAAGCCGGCGACGGTGGAGGAATTGAAGAACATCGTGGCGCTGCTCAAGTCCCTCTGAGGGGTCGGCCGGACTGACATGGCATCTTCGCCGTTTTGTCCGCACCCGCAAAGGAGATGCCCAAGGAGGGCACTGTCGAGCCGATGGGGTCTGCCCGGTCTTGCAGTGACCGGCTCAGGCGGCGATCGGCGCTCAGCGGGGCAGCAGGCCGAGCAGTTCAGCCAGGACCTGATCGAGCCAGACCTTGTCTTCGATCAGCGTCAACTCGTCCGCCCCGCGCGCGGCCTCCTGCCGGATCTGCCGAGTGCGGCCCGCCAGTTCCGCATAGCGCGCTTCGCCGAGAGCCGGCCGCGCCTGAGGCAGCAGCGCCTGGATCTGGCCCGTCAAAGCCTTGAACACAACTCGTGTTTCATCCGGCATTCAAACCCCTTGCTTCAGAATCCGATCTGGCGATCATAACCGCGAGCACGGCGCTTGCCGCAATCGCCGTGTCGGCGGGCCTCGCCGGCACGTCAGTAGTTGGCCCAGGTTCTCGCTCCCACGCCGCGAAGCTTATTTGATTCCGGATTACGTAAATACCAGCTGGGGATCCCCGGACCTGGGCCCGGGCGATCTTCCATCTGATGCGCCCCGCCCTCGCGCGCTCGCGCTTCGATTACTTCCAGTTGCTGAGCGCTTCCTGGCTGCCCTTGCGCCCACAGCGGCTCGACAGCGGCCCACGCCCCTCGTAAGATCCCTCAGCAGCAGGGCACCAGCAGTCCCGGCGGTCGCGGGCATCCGACTTGCACGCCGGTTTCTTCAGGATCTCGAAGGAGGAAGCAGTATGAGGAACGGGAGCGTGCCGGCCGAGGAAGGCTTGAGTACTGAGAGGCCTCAGGCAGATTGGGCGAGCATCCGCAAGACCGTTGGCAACGAGCCCACCGAACGCGGCGTGGTGCTCACCTATGACAGGTTCGCGCCACTGTACGACCGGGTCTTCGGGCGCGTCCTCGGCCCCGGCCGCAAGCTGATGGCGGCAGCCACCTCCGCCCTGCAGCCGTCATCGATCCTGGAAGTTGGGGTGGGCACCGGGCTGACGCTGGCTGGCTACCCGGCTCACTCCCGGGTGGTAGGCATCGACCTGTCCCCGGACATGCTGGAGCGGGCGCGCATGCGGGCGGCCGCGATGCCGGAGCGCGACATCACGCTGCACGCGATGAACGCGGAGCGCATGGACTTTCCGGACGGAAGCTTCGACTGCGTCACCGTGCCCTACGTCCTTTCCGTCACGCCGCACCCAGACCGCTTGGTCCAGGAAATCCGCAGGGTCTGCAGGCCCGACGGCAGCATCCTGGTCCTCAATCACTTCAGCGGCAGCGGTTTCTGGTGGCTCATGGAGCGCGCAGTCCGGTCGGTAGCCGATCGGGTGGGGTTCCGGTCGGATTTCGACTACGCAAGACACATCCTCTCGCACAACTGGCAGGTAGTCTCGGTTCGCAGTGTCAACCTCTTCGGTCTCTCCAAACTCGTCGTGCTCCGCAACACCCCGTCAGCATCAGCAGGGCGGCAGCAGGAGCTTCCTCCGGGCGCTCTTTGAACCGGGCGCACTGACGCAGACAGGCAGGCTAACAACCTGGCTTGCCCGCCGCCGGTCACGCCGCTTCGCTGGCCGGCAGAACCTTGCCCTGCCACGGCCTGAGTGCTTCAGGGGTGCGGTAGTCGGCTGGCATCTCGAAGTCCGCGAGCGCCGCGCCGCGCATCTGATCCGGTGTGCTGCCCCGCCGACGCGGGTTGTGCCGGTGCAGGCCCCCGACAGCGTCCCGAGGTCAAGCACATCCCCGGCTACCCGGCCCCAGATCCAGGGCTCATGATCCTCCGACATCAGGATAAAAGGTCGCAGGATGGACTATGCTTGCGGCTGATCCCGAGACCATGTCCATGTCCAGCACCTTGACCTTCATTCCCGGCGGCTACCGTTTCATCCCCGGCGTATTCCAGTACTCGGCCGGCGTGGCGGCGCAGACCGGATTGCGCATCGAACGCGTCCGGTTCCTCGAGCCGGTGCCTCTTGCGGAAGGCTTCCGCCGAATCGCCGCCTACATCCGGCAATCCGGCAGGCCGTTGACGGCCTTCTGCGCCTGTGAGCTCCGGTCGCCGGCGCCCTTCGATGAAGCAGGCTTCCTGGCATTCAACGAGGTCTATGTCGGCACTCTGCGCGACTGGGGCCTGTTCGACGGCAAGGTCAACCCGGTCGCCCGTAGCAACGTCTGTCCGGAGATCGCCCCTCCGCCGGAACCCGCCTTTCATGCGTTCAGCTTCACCGCGGTGGATGCCGCGGCGCCGCCCTCGTTCGTCGTTGCCGGAAGCGGCGAAGCTCAGGAAGGAAAGGGCAGCTACCGTGAGAGCACGGTTAGCCTCGGCGACGTCTCAGCGGACGGACTACGCAAGAAGGCGCGTTGGGTGCTCGGCGAGATGGAGCGCCGGATGGCGGCCTTGGGCTTTTCCTGGGCCGATGCGACCGCCACGCAGCTCTACACCGTGCATGACATCCACCCGCTCCTCGCGGACGAACTCGCACAGCGCGGCGCCATGCCCGCCGGGCTGACCTGGCACTTCGACCGCCCGCCGGTGGTAGACCTGGAGTACGAGATGGACTGCCGGGCAGTGCATCGGGAGCATGTGCTGGCAGGCTGAGCTGTCGTACCGGACCCGATTCTCCGCATGGACTGAGCCGGGGGCGTTCAGCCCCCCAGGATCAACCGAGGCAAACCGAGCGTCAGGATCGGCAGGTAGGTGACCGCCGCCAGCGTGATGAGCAGTACCGCGAGAAACGGCAGCGACTGGCGGATGACCTTCTGCGGCGGCTCGTTGGCTACGTTCGCCATCAGGTAGATCAGATAGCCCACCGGCGGCGTGCAGAGGCCGATCATCAGGTTGATCACGATGACCACGCCGAAGTGGATCGGATCCAGTCCGAGGCCGGTGGCAGCGGGCATCAGGATCGGCACGAAGACGATCAACGCCGCGAGCGGGTCCATGAACATCCCGACGATCAGGAAGAAGATGTTGATGACCGTGAGGAACACCCAGGGATCGTCGGTCATCCGGAAAATGAGCTCGGCGGCCTGCTTGTTGATCTGGAGATCCGCCACCAGCCACCCCATCAGCCCCGAAGCCCCGACGATCAGCATCACCGCCGCGGTCCCACGGGCCGCTGTCACCAGCGCACCCGCAAGGTCGCGCCAGCCCAGTTGCCGGTAGACCAGAACCGCGATCGCGATGCACCAGACGCAGGCGATGGCGCCCGCCTCCGTCACCGTGAAGACGCCACCGAGGATGCCGCCCAGGATGATCACCGGGGTTGCCAACGCGGCAAACGCCGCCACGAACGCAGTCAGGACGGCGCCGAAGCCGCCCCACCGACCGAACGGATAGCCCCGCCCGCGGCTGATGACGTAGACCACCCCCAGCAGCAGCAGACCCATCAGCAACCCGGGCACGACGCCCGCGACGAACATGCGCCCAACCGACACTTCGACCAGGATCGCGTAGATCAC
>JACCRJ010000247.1 GCA_013813615.1 Lautropia sp.
TTCAACTGGTGCCCGTACTCCCACGATCCCGGCCTCGACTACGCGACCCAGCCGCACACGCTGGTGGAGTTCCGGCTCGAACCGATTCCCGGCGGCACGCGCCTGCACATGTCCGAGTCAGGCTTCAGCGCCCTGCCGGACGACGCACGCCGCATCGATGCAATGCGCATGAACACCGAAGGCTGGGACATCCAGGCCGGCAACATCGCTGCCCATGTCGCGGGCTGACCGGCATGGAGTCGTCCCGAGGTGCCGGCGCCGCCGGTCCAGCGTCGGTCTTCGCCGCGCTGGGAGACCCGACCCGGCTGGAGCTCGTCGCCCGCCTCAGCGACGGGCAGACTCGTTCGATCACTCAGCTGACCGGCGGACTCGGCCAGACCCGCCAGGGCATCACCAAGCACCTGCGGGTGCTCGAGCAGGCCGGTCTCGTCCGTTCGATCCGGATCGGCCGGGAGAGCCAGTTCGCCTTCAGTCCCGACCCGATCACCCGGGCACGGTCCTACCTGGACACGGTTTCGATGCAGTGGGACGACGCGCTCGGCCGGCTTCAGCGCTTCGTCGAGGCTGAGCAGAGGACGCCTCGGCGCCGGCGGCGCTGATGCGGGTTGGTCCAGCGCTATGCCCCCGGATGGTCGCACCGGAAGAGCGCCTGACACTTCGTTCGGGCACCAACCACGGCGCGCCCGACGCCGCTAAGCTTGAAAGAGTTTCATCGGAAGAGGACCGGCATGAACGTCAACGCGGTTGCGCGCATTGCATCCCTGATCGGCGAACCCACGCGTACGACGATGATGCTGCGGCTGATGGACGGGCGGGCGCTGACCTCCAGGGAACTGGCGAGCGCAGCCGGCATAACGGCGGCCACTGCCAGCCGCCACCTGACAATGCTGGTCGAGGGCGGGCTGCTCGACGTGACCGCGCTGGGCAGGCATCGCTACCATCGCATCGCCTCCGCCGAAGTTGCGATGCTCCTGGAAAGCATCATGCAGCTCTCCGGCGCGAATGCCGCCCCCGCGGCGCGCCGGACCGGACCGCGGGACGAGGTCATGCGGCGGGCGCGGACATGCTATGACCATCTGGCCGGCAGGCTCGGCGTCGCGATCGCGCAGAGGCTGGCGCAAGAACGGGCGATCCTGATCGAGCCGGAAGCGGTGCGCATCACGAACCGGGCGAGCGAGTCGCTGGGCAAGCTCGGGGTGGAATTGGCGGCGTTGCCAGGCGCGGCACAGCGACGACCGCGGGCGCTATGCCGGCCCTGCATGGACTGGAGCGAGCGGCGCTTCCATCTGGGCGGACGACTGGGCGCGGCCATCTGCAGTGGATGCATGGCCCGCGGCTGGCTGTCGCGCAAGCCGGGATCGCGCGCCCTGGACATCACGCCCGCCGGCCAGATCGGCCTGCGCGACTGGCTCGGCCTGGAGCTTTGGCAGCCCGTTGCTGCGTAGGGAGCCAACGCGTCAGTGGCAGTCCGGGGTCGCACTTGACCCCGCAGATCAGCGCCGATATAGTTAGCGCAATGGCTAACTATACGACTGGGACTTCCCTCGACGACGTGTTCCACGCGTTGGCCGACCCGACGAGACGCGCCGTGCTCAGAAGACTTGGCAGTGGACCCGCGTCGGTGAAGGAGCTCGGCAGGCCGTTCGAAATGGCGTTGCCGTCCTTCATGAAGCACATTGCGGTGCTCGAGGAAAGCGGCCTGATCGCTTCAAGGAAGGTAGGCCGGGTCAGAACCTGCCAGATCAGGCCGAAGAAGCTCGCCGCCGCCGAGTTGTGGCTCGCCACGCAGCGGGCGATGTGGGAAAGCCGGACCGACCGGCTCGTGGAATACGTCGAGGGCCAAATGGAAAAGGAGCATCCGCAATGAGCGCAACGAGCAACGAACTCACCATCTCCCGCCTCATCAAGGCGCCACGCGCGCTGGTATGGAAGGCGTGGACGACGCCGGAGCATCTTCGGCAGTGGTGGTGTCCCAAGCCCTGGACTACCGAGATCCGCGGCTTCGACCTCCGCCCCGGTGGCGCTTTCGACATGCTGATGCGCGCGCCGAACGGCGAAGAGAGCTCCAATCCAGGCGCCTTCCTGGAGGTGGTGTCGCAGCAGCGGATCGTTTTCATCAGCACCCTCACCGAAGGCAGGCGACCGGGCACTCCCTGGCTCGCATTGACCGCCTTCATCCTGATGGAGGAGCAAGGGGGCAGCACGAAGTACACCGCCCGTGTGCTGCACAAGGATGCGCAAGACTGCCGCAAGCACGAGGAGACGGGCTTCTACGACGGCTGGGGCACCTGCATCGGGCAGCTCGAAGAGCTGGCAAGTCAGCTGGCTTGAACCTAGTAAGGCGGCGCCTTCCGCATCCGCTGTTCGCGTGCCGCCTCGGTCCACCAGGCCAGATCGTCAGCAAACCGGGGGAACGCCTTCGACAGCGCCTCGCCTCCTCCCCCCGTCGGCTTGCCGTCTTCATCCAGCGACTGCGAAATCTGCCAGACCGCAAGCGTACTCGAGATGACGACCATTCCCATTTCGGAAAGGATGCCGTGCCAGATCGTGCCGGCGCGAACACCGGCCAGGCGACCTGCCGAGTAGCTGACGATGGCGGCCGGGCGCCAGTACCACTCCTCGAGGAAGTGGTCCGTCAGGTTCTTCAAGCCAGGCTGAGGGCCCCAGTTGTACTCGCCGGTCACGAAGACGAAGGCGTTGGCGCCGCGTATCTTCTGCGCCAGCGCCTCCATCGCCGCCGGGGCCTTGCCTTCCGGGTACTCCTTGTACATGCGGTCCAG
>JACCRJ010000256.1 GCA_013813615.1 Lautropia sp.
GGACCGCCAACTTCTTCGCATCCGGCGTCCTCGATCTGCGCGCGAAGCTTGGCCCGATCCTCTGGCAGTTTCCGCCGAACCTCAAGTTCAAACCGGAGGTCATGGAGGCCTTCCTGCAGTCGCTGCCACGGGACACCCTTGCCGCCGCCGAACTGGCTACCCATCATGATGCCCCTTCCGGCGGCGGAGTACGCCCGCTGGCTACCTCATCTGGAGCCAGTGGACATGCCGCTTGGCGAAGTGCTCTTCGAGTCCGGCAGCCGATTGCACCAGGTCTATTTCCCGGTAACCGCGATCGTGTCCCTGCTCTACGTCATGAAGAGCGGCGCATCCGCGGAGATCGCGGTCGTCGGACACGAAGGCATTGTCGGTATCTCGCTTTTCATGGGCGGCGGCTCGACGCCCAGCCGCGCGGTCGTGCAGAGTGCCGGCCAGGGCTTCAGGCTGCGCGCAAGCCGCCTCATGAAGGAGTTCACCGGTCCGGCCCGGTCCTGCACCTGCTGCTGCGTTACACACAAGCCGTGATCAGCCAGATGGCGCAGACGGCTGTCTGCAACCGCCACCATTCGCTGGACCAGTAGTTGTGCCGCTGGTTGCTGTTGAGCCTGGACCGGCTGGATTCCAACGAGCTGGTCATGACTCAGGCCTTGATCGCCAACATGCTGGGCGTGCGTCGCGAAGGCGTGACCGAAGCGGCGGGCAGAGTGCAGGCGGCGGGGCTGATCCGCTACCGGCGGGGCCGTGTACTCGTGCTGGACCGTCCAGGGCTGGAGCAGCGCACCTGCGAGTGCTATGCAGTCGTCAAGCGCGAATACGACCGCTTGCTTCCCGTCGCTCACGCAACTTAGCTGCTCACCGCCCGGGCAGCGTACCGGCTGCCCGCCGGCACGCCTGTCGTCAGTGGCGGGTGCCGTCCACCTCGACTTCAACCCGCCGATCCGGCTGAAGGCAGGCAATCAGCTTGTCACTGCGCTTGCTGCCCTTGCAGTCGCCAGGTCTGGTTATCGGTTCAGCGTTGCTCTTTCCGACTGTCGATATCCTGGCCGGATCGAGACCACCCGAGGTCACCAGGTAGGCCTTGACGGACTCTGCGCGCCGGGACGACAAGCGCTGGTTGTAGGCCTGTGAACCGAGCCGGTCGGTGTGACCCTCTACCTTGATGACATCGAACCGGGTGTCCGCCAGTTGCCTTGCGAAGGTATCCAGTGCTGCCTTGCCCTCGGGGCGGATGGCGAACGCATCGAAGGAGAACAGGGAATCAGCCGAGAAGCTCACCCGGCGTGGCGCAGGTGCGACGGCGACCGGCTCGACCGGTGCCGGCACGATGGCAGGTGGCGGGGCTGGCGCAGCCGCGGGCGCCACATAGACCGGCGCGACCGCGGCGCGTGGCGCCGGGGCCGGTGAGCGGCCGAATGGAATTACCATGCTCACCAGAAAGACGTTGACGTCGCCCTTGTTCCCGACTGCGTCGTCGATCCGATAGCGCTCTGCCTCACCGCGCAGCATGAACGAAGGGGAGAACGCGTACTGCAGCCCGACGCCCACCTTGTAATTGGCGGCGCGATCGCTCGGGCTGGGATCCGCTACGCTCACCGCGCCGGTCCCGCGGAAGTTGTTGCGCACGCTGGCGTACTGCACACCGGCCCGGGCGCTGGCTGCCAGCCGCTCGGTCAGCGGCAGGGTGCCCACCACGTCCAGGTTGAGGCCCTGAACCTTCATCCGGCCATCCAGCGACCCGGCCGGTACGGTGGTCGAGTTGAATCCGAATTTGCCGAGGTTGAAATAGCCGGCCTCCAGGCCGAGGTGCTGGTTGAACTGGTAGCCGCCGAACACCTTGAAAGCGCCTGAGCGCTCGTCGAGTTCCATGGCGCTGGTACTCAGACCGTTTGACAGAAGGTTCGCCGTGATGCGCTCGTCGTCGATCCTGGCCCGGGACACGCCGGCGGACAGGCCACCGTAGTAGTAGCTGCTTTCCTGGGCGAACGCGGGGACGGCCAGAAGCGAGACGAGAAGGGAGGCCAGCGCAGCGCTGCCGAGCAGGCGGGTTTCGTGGTTTGTTTTCATGTCGTTGTTTCTCTTGTCGGCGGTGAAGGCGGCTGTGGCAGCGATCACGGTGCGACGACGGTGGTGTTGACCATGGTCACCGATGCGGTGAGGGCGAGGGCTCGCCCGGTCAGCGTTGTCTGAGCGGTCTGGCCGGAGGTCGAGATCGTGACTCCGGCCGGCGCGATGATGGTTCCAACCATCGAGCTTGCATCCTCGATGCGGGCGGCGCTGCCGACCTGCCAGAAAACGTTCTTCGCCTGGGCACCGTTGATCAGGAGGACGCGGCGTGGCGTCGCTCCTTGTCCGACGGTCAGCGCAGAGGCGGCCTGGAACACCCAGACTGCGTCGGCATCATTCTGAGCATCCAGGGTGAGGTCGCCGGTCGTGATGTCGAACGTGCCGCCTGCCGAAGTGTAGGTGGCAGGGGCAAGCACCAGCCCGCCCAGCTGGCCCGCGCCCGGATCGCTGCCGGCGGGTAGGGCAGCCAGCTCGTTGTAGGCCGTCTGGGCATCTGCGCGCGCCGTGGCCGCGATTTGAGCAGTCGTCGTCGTGCCGGGGGCCGGCGGGCCACAGTAGATCGTGCCGTTCACCGCGCCGATGTTCAGGGGAGTCTCCGTGTAGACGTTCGATGCATCATGGAAACCGGTAATCAACGTGCAGGCGGCCGTCGTACCCAGATGGCCGTTGACGACCGTGTTGACGCCCTGGTTCGTGACACCTGCGCTGCCGCCGAACGCACCGAACAGCGCCGCGCTGCGCAGATTGACTGGAACCTGGCACGGCTGTGTGCCCGTCGTAAAACTCCAAACCCGGTCGGCCGCAAGCGGATTCCCTGCGACATCGAGCACACCGGCGCTGCCGGAGCGGATGGTGGCCTGGAACGGTCTGCTGGCGGCAAAGCCAGCGGCATTCGTGGTCACGAAGCGCGCCTGCCGGCTCGCTGCGTCATAGGTCACGCTGCCGGGAACGGCGACGCCGTTGTCGGTCACGGTGAAGTTCGCAGCACTGATGGAAGCAGGATCCATCGGCTCGCTGAAAGTCGCGGAAACTGTCCTGGTGAGGCAAATGCCGACGCTGCCATCGGCGGGAGAGACACCTGTCACCGTGGGGGCGACGGTGTCCCCGACGGTGGGCCCAGTGGTACCCGGCCCAGTGGTACCCGGGGTAGTGGTACCCGGGGTAGTTGTGACCAGACCTGCGCCGGGGGTTCCGAGGACCGGATCGAGATTACCGCCACAACCGGCGGCGACGAAGGTCAGAAACGCGCAGATGAAACCGAGGCGTGATCTGAAGAGATAGTTGATTGGATTCATAGATGGTCTTTGCCGCAAAGTGCAGCTGGGAGTCTTGTATCGAGGAAACTCGACACCTGAGGACACTCTAGGCGAATCCGCGCACCCCGTACGCTGCCCAACATAGGGACCCACTTCGGTGTTCAACCCCGCAATGGTGGTTTCTCTGCGACGAACGTGCAACTACTCCGCCCGATTCTGTTGTCAAACCGCCCAGACGCCTCGTTCCCGGCACGATGCGCGCGCTGGCGGTAACGACCGCCGGCGGGCCTGACGCAGTCGCAAAGACCGCCACCGCCCGCTCGTCTCGTCGCTTCGCCCGGTCAGGAAAACGGCGCCTCCTTGGCACAAACGTTCGTATAGGCTTGCGACTCCCATTTGCCCAACATCGAGAACCATCATGACTGCCGAAGACGAACGTGGAACGCTGGACCACTGCCTCGCCCAAGGTCGCTGGGCCCCTCGCCTCTTGAAGCGGTTTCGTGCGGTGGTGTCCGAGCAGGAGATGACGCTGGTGCAGTACTGGTTCGAAGAGCTCCACAACAAGGCAGCTTTCTACCTGGAACTGGGGCATGAACTGGTCAGCGTGGGAATCGAGAATCGCGAAGATTGTCCTGCAGTTCCGTTCATGGTCTTCAACCCGACCCGCTGGAATGGCCCACGGCGGGAACTTATCGCGCCCACCGCCACCTGCAATCCCCGCAACTGGGTGACGATCCAGGTCCGCCAGCCCCAGGCTGCGAGGGTTTCCGCCGGAGTGAAAATGCACTAGCGGCATCCGGGCCGCAGGGTCTGCCTGCACTGGGCCCCGCTTTTGCTCCCCCACGTCTCGACATCTCCACTTCAGGATATATGACATGGATACGAAAAGACGTGCAGCGATCGCCAGCCTGCGCACCCGCCTGACCGACGTCCAGGACGAACTGGAAACCCTGATCGAGGAGGAGGAGGAATCCCTGGACGAACTTCCGGACGACCTGGAGACGGAGGAGGATGCGGTCGATGCCGTCGAAAGGCTCAACCAGGCCGTGAACCGCATCGAAGACGCAATCGCGGAACTGGATGCGGCGGTCGGGGATGAAGACGCCGAGGAAGACGAGGAGGACCTGGACAACGACGGCGAGTTGGACCTCGGTTCCGACGACCGCTAGGCGCCTGTCGCGGTTGGGCAAGGGGGCGCGCCTAGCGGCTGGCATCCGGCGTATGGACGGCTTCCTTGCCGACGTCCTCCGACCCCTCCTTCTCTCTGGCCCACGCCTCGTCCTCCGGCTCCGCCTGCAATCCCTCCTGGTGCGACTCGAGGCCGTCTACCAGCGCAAGTTCCACCAGGATCGGGAAATGGTCGGACCCGAAGCCGGGTAGCCGCTTCAGCCCGATGACACCAAAGTGGTTGCTGTGGAACAGATGGTCGAGCGGCCAGCGCAGGAATGGATAGGAGGCATGGAAAGTGTTGAACATGCCCCGGCCCACCCGCGGATCGAGGAGGCCGCTGATCTTGCGGAACAGGCAAGTCGTCGCGGACCAGGCGACGTCGTTGAGGTCGCCTGCGACAATGACGGGCGACCGGTTCTCGGCCTCGGCCACTTTCCCTGCCACCGCAATCAGTTCGGCATCACGCTGGGTGGACCCCGGGTTCTCCGTCGGACTCGGCGGCCTGGGGTGCAGGCAATGCAGCTTGACCTCGCGGCCGCACGGTAACTGGATGCTGGCGTGAATCGACGGAATGCCGGGCTCGACGAGGTACTGGATCGCGGCATCCTTGAGCGGGAAGCGGGAGTAGAGGTGCATGCCGTACAAGTTCTCCAGCGGGCACTTGATGCTGTGCGGATACTCCTTCTCCAGCACATCGAGCCGTTCCTGCCACCAGAGGTCGGTCTCTGCCGTGATCAGGAAATCCGGCTGTGCCTGCCTGATGATCCGCAGCAGCTGGTCGGCATTGCGGTTGGGCATCAGCACGTTGACGCTCATGATTCGCAGGATGGCGTCCGCATCCTGTGCCGTCACCGATCTGGCCTCCTTGCGATGCAGCCGGGTGTACGGAAAAATCCAGAACGCCTGGTACAGCAGGCAGGCTGACGTCACCGCCGCCAGCACCCATGACTGTCGCCATGACCAGTCCAGGGCGAGATACTGCGTGAGAAGCAGCAAAAGCGCAGCGCCCGCATACTGCAGCCGGGGAAAGTCATGGCTGCGGACCAGCCAGTGTTCCAGCCTAAGGATCGGCAGAACCGTGACTACCGCCAGCGCTGCCACCCCTGCGGCAAGCAGCCAGAATCCCATCCCCCTCCCTTGTGTGCCGGAAACCGGCCCGTTCTCAAACCGTGGAACGTTATCATGGGTTACACTGCGCTCAGCCAAGCCGGTGGAGGCCGGGGCGGTCAGGGGTACGCTGTGGCAACCGCAGCTGCCCCCACTTTCCGTGCATTGCCCAGCTATGTAGCCCCATCAATCAGTCTTGCAGTGGGTCCTGGGCCATGCCTTGCGCACCGGGTTGTCACCCTGGTAGCTGCCGTCGGAAGGGGGAGTCATTGTGAGAGCGCCGGCGGGAATATTTCCTGCTCTGCGCCAGCCAGCGTTCCAACCGCGAGGCCAGCCCGCCAGGTGCCGGTCCGTCCCCACCGGGGCTCGCTTGCCTTCGCCGTTATATCCTCCTTGCCTCCAGCCTCGAGAGTTCATTTTTATGTCCCCAGGACTCGCCGCTGAACCGACTCATGCACGCACAGGCATAGAAGGTCTTGACGACATTCTGTGCGGCGGCTTCACCACCAATCGCCTTTACCTGCTGGAAGGGGTGCCCGGTTCCGGAAAGACGACGCTGGCCTTTCAGTTCCTGCTCGAGGGAGTACGTCGGGGCGAGCGGGTTCTATACATCACGCTGTCGGAAACGGAAGAGGAGATCAGGGCGGTGGCCCTCACCCACGGCTGGCCGTTCGACGGCATCGAGGTACGGGAATTGGTTCCCACGCAGGACAGCCTGGGCCGGATGAGCAGTACACGATGTTCCACCCGTCGGAAGTCGAGCTGAGTGACACCACCCGCAAGATCCTTGACGACGTGGAGCGGATCAAGCCCTCCCGGCTGGTCTTCGATTCGCTCTCGGAACTTCGGCTGCTGGCCGGCAGTCCGCTGCGCTACCGCCGGCAGATCCTGGCGCTCAAGCACTACTTCGCGGGCCAGCAGTGCACGGTGCTGCTGCTCGACGACCTCACGGGATCCAGCCACGACCTGCAGGTGCAGAGCATTGCCCACGGAGTGCTGCTGCTGCGACAGGACACGCCGGATTTCGGAAAGCAGCGCCGGCGCATCAGCGTGCTCAAGTATCGCGGGAAGGAGTTTCGCGGGGGCTTTCACGATTACGTCATCAAGCGCGGCGGCCTGGAGGTGTTTCCGCGCCTGATCGCCGCGGAGCACAGGTCCGAGCCACGCCATGGGCAGCTTACCTGCGGGGTCGAGGGCCTGGACCGGCTGCTCGGCGGAGGGCTCGACCGGGGTACCAGCACCCTGGTCACCGGCGCGGCCGGCACCGGCAAGACATCGGTATGCGCCCTGTTTGCGCATGCCGCTGCGGAGCGCGGCGAAACCTCGACGCTGTTCATCTTCGACGAAGGCGAATCAACCCTCCTCGGCAGGATGCGAGCGCTGGGCGTGGACCTGCAAAAGCACGTCAGCGAGGGCCGCATCATCATCAGGCAGGTCGATCCTGGCGCATGGTCGCCGGGTGAGTTCTCCAATGCCGTGCGGCTGGCGGAAAGCAGGGATCACAGCTCGCTGGTCATCGTGGACAGCCTCAACGGATACTTGCATTCGATGCCGCAGGAGCGCTTCCTGATCATCCAGCTGCACGAGATCCTGACCTACCTTTCCCAGAAGGGTGTTGCAACCATCCTGATCAATGCACAGCTTGGACTCATCGGCCAGATGAAATCCGAGGTCGATGCCAGCTACCTGGCGGATGCGGTGGTGCTGACGCGCTATTTCGAACTGGAAGGCGAAGTTCGGACGGCAGTCTCGGTGGTCAAGAAGCGCGGCAGCGACCACGAACGCAGCATCCGCGAGCTCACGTTCGCCGGCGGGCAGATCAGCGTCGGCGAAACACTGAGGGATTATCACGGGGTCCTGACCGGGGTCCCTAACTAAGCGGGTGGCATCCAATTCCAGCCACCCCACAGACGGCAATCCCTGAGCATCCTCGAATAGACCGACCCGTGACCACTGCGGCTTCTGCCGGTCTCGAAGCACGGCTGCTCATTCTCGCGCCGATCGGCAAGGACGGCAGCCTGACGGCGGCGAAGCTCGCAACCGCCAACCTTCCCTGCTTTGTCTGCCCGGATTTGGCAACGCTTGCAGCTGAGGTCGCCAAGGGAGCGGCGGGGGTGCTGGTG
>JACCRJ010000263.1 GCA_013813615.1 Lautropia sp.
CCGTCAAACTGGGTCCCGATCTGGCCCAGTTGGGCGATGACCAGTTCATCGTGATAAACGAGCGCGTTGTTGCCGAAGGGGCCGCCGGTAGGCGTACCGGGAATCCACAGTTGCCAGCCGCGCGGGCCAAAAGCAGGGGCCTCGCGGTGGTAGTTCTTGCCGATGGTGATGGTTTTGAATTGTTTGATCGTGGCCAGTGCCTTCTTGACGTTGGCCGGGTCTTTGGTGTGATTCGAACTGCCGGCGCGATCGTCCGCGCCCCACTTGCTCGGCGCCCACTTTTCCGTATAGGGTTTTTCGCTGGTCGGTCCCTGAAGCGTTTGAGCATTCGCCCAAGACGCTGCGAAACACATTGCTACCACCGCGGCTGGGGTGACGGTAAATTTTCTCATCGACTTTGTCTCCGATGACGTGGGTTTCACAGCTTGAGAGTCTGGCGGTCCGCTACCGATATCGATCTTACCCGGCTGCCGCGTACAAGGTCAATCTCAACGACGCTCTGGATGCTCACGAACTAGCTAGCCGGCCTTCGCCTCGTCCTTGCGGATTCCGGCAGCGTGGGAGAACCGCGCATTTCAACCTGTCCGGCTGTGGAGTCAGACCATGCGCCGCGTCACCACGATTCAGATCGGGACGGCCGCCCGCACGCCGGTTTCGGCGCCTGCTGGGGCAGCATGTCCCCTCACGGGCGCCCTGGCAGGCGACTGCCCGTGACGCAAGCCGAGGTCCGCGGCCGGTCGTGGCATGCCGATGAGGTAACCCTGGGCTTCGTCGCAGCCGATCCGCTGCACGTTCTCCAGTTGCTCGTCCGTCTCGACGCCTTCGGCGGTAACCGACATGTCCAGGCTCCTGCACAGGGACGCGATGGCCCGCACGATGGCAGCGGCCTCGCTCTTCTCGACGACGTCGCGCACGAAGGATCGGTCGATCTTGACCTTCTTGAACGGAAACGAACGCAGGTAGCTGAGGGAGGAATAGCCGACGCCGAAGTCGTCCAGGCAGATTCTTACGCCCAGCGCCCGCAACCCGTGCAGGGTTGCCAGGTTGACGGAGTTCTCGGAGAGGAGCACCGATTCGGTGATCTCGAGGTCGACTCGATTCGGCGCCAGGGCAGCAGCCTGCAGCGCCTCGCGCACCAGCCGGGTCAATGATGCGCTCTTGACCTGCACCGGAGACAGGTTTACCGCGACGCCGATGTCGGCCGGCCAGCGAGCCGCGTCCAGGAAGGCCTTGCGCAGCACCCACGCGCCGAGCGGCTCGATCAGCCCGGTCTCTTCGGCCATGGGTATGAAGGTGTCGGGCATCACCAGGCCATGCTCCGGATGCCGCCAGCGCAGCAGCGCTTCGAACGCGACGATCTTGCCGGTGTGCAGCGACATGATCGGCTGATAATGCAGCTCCAGTTCTTCTCTCGCCTCCGCCTGGCGCAGGTCCAGTCCCAGCAGGCGGCGCGACTGCGCGATCTCGTGCATTGGCGGCCGGAAGAGGCTGAAGGTGCCCCGGCCGCTCATCTTGGCGTCATACAGGGCAAGGTCGGCTTTCTTGAGCAGGTCGTCCGGATCGGTGCCGTCGGTCGGAGAGATGGCTACTCCCACGCTCGCGCCGACCAGGAGCTGATGTTCGCCGATCTCGAACGGCCGCGTGAACTCATGGACCAGCCGCGCTGCGAGCGATGTCGCCGCAGCGGGCTGCGGGGCGTTGTCGAACTGGATGATGGCAAACTCGTCGCCACCCAGCCGCGCAACCAGGTCGCCTTGTCGAACACTCTGGCGCAGCCGCTTGGCGGCAGCACACAGCAGCTGGTCGCCGATCGGATGCCCCAGCGTGTCGTTGACCGCCTTGAAGCGGTCGAGGTCAATGCACAGCAGCCCGACCGCGCCTTCGGGCCCTACCTGCTTGAGCACTTCTTCGAGCCGTTCGCGATAGCGGACCCGGTTGGACAGCCCCGTCAGTGGGTCGCTGTGCGCCATGCCTTCGATCAGGGCCTGGTGGCGCCGCCGCTCGGTGATGTCTTCGTGCGTGGCGACCCAGCCGCCGTCCGGCATCGGCTGGTGGTGGATCGCGAACGTGCGTCCGTCCCGCAGGTCGGTGACGGTGTCGGAGGAGTGCGATGCAGCAGCACACGAATGTCGCCACGCGAGGTACTGCTCTGCCGGCATGTCCGGTCCGGTGCCGACCTGGTACCGGTGCTCGACCACCTCCCGAAGCGTGATCCCGGGCCGCATCACTTCGCGCGGCAGGTTGTACATCTCCGCGTAACGGTCGTTGCAGACGATCAGGCGCTCCCTGCCGTCGAAGAAGCAGAGCCCCTGGGAGATGTTGTTGATGGCGCTGTCGAAGCGCAGGTTGTCCGCCTTGTGCTCCGCCAGCAAGCGATCGAGCTGCTGCAGGGCGGCCCTCATGGCCCAGCCGGCCCCGATGCCGACGGCAGCGCAGCCCAGAGCGAAGCCGAACAGCTCGGCAGTCGTGGTCGCGGGCGCCGCCCGCGCAA
>JACCRJ010000279.1 GCA_013813615.1 Lautropia sp.
GACACGTTGCCTAATGCGAAGGACAAATCATCCTGTTCGACAATTGGCGCAAAACGTGCAACACGACCACGTTCCACGTGGAACAAAAGAAAAGCACTAACCGTCTAGAACTCCGACACAACAGGCCTATACTTCCGGGGATGATCACCCACCCAGATTCTTTCGACGTTATCGTCGTCGGTGGCGGACATGCGGGCACCGAAGCTTGCTTGGCGGCCGCGCGACTGGGCGCCAAAACGCTACTCCTCACCCATAACATCGAGACGCTCGGCCAGATGTCGTGCAACCCGTCAATCGGCGGAATCGGCAAAGGGCACTTGGTCAAGGAAATCGACGCACTCGGCGGCGTCATGGCGCAAGCGACCGACGAAGCCGGCATCCAGTTTCGAATCCTTAACTCCAGCAAAGGCCCCGCCGTGCGGGCTACCCGGGCCCAAACGGACCGCTTGCTCTACAAGCAAGCCATCAGAGCGAGGCTCGAAAATCACCCAAATCTCACGATATTCCAGCAGCCCGTGGATGATCTGTTGCTCGCAAACGATCGCGTAATAGGAGCCGTCAGCGAGTTAGGCATCAAGTTTCGGGCGCGTACGGTGGTCCTCACTGCTGGGACCTTTCTCAACGGGAAGATCCACGTCGGTCTGCAGAGCTACGAGGCAGGGCGGGCCGGTGATCCAACTGCAAAAACCCTTGGAATGCGGCTGCGGGAACTGAAAATGCCCCAGGGCCGATTGAAAACCGGCACACCACCGCGACTGGACGGCCGGTCGATCGACTTCAACGGCCTGGAAGTTCAGTCAGGTGATTGCGATCCTGTTCCTGTGTTCTCTTTCCTGGGAAATCCCGCCCAACATCCGACCCAAGTACCGTGCTGGATAACTCATACCAATGCCGACACCCACGACATCATCCGGCGTGGCCTTGGTCGATCGCCTTTATATACTGGAATGATCTCTGGAGTAGGCCCACGCTATTGTCCATCCATCGAAGACAAGATCCATCGATTCGCCGGAAAGGATTCGCACCAGATATTTCTCGAGCCGGAAGGACTGACCACAGCCGAGATTTACCCCAACGGCATCTCCACCAGCCTGCCTTTCGATGTCCAACTGGCGCTGGTGCGAAGCATGCGCGGCCTGGAACACGCACACATTCTCCGGCCGGGCTACGCCATCGAGTACGACTATTTCGACCCCCGTTTCCTCAAACCGTCTCTGGAGACCCAACAGCTCGGTGGCCTCTTCTTCGCCGGTCAGATCAACGGGACAACCGGCTATGAAGAAGCGGCAGCTCAAGGCCTTCTCGCCGGAATCAACGCCGCCCGCCAGGCACTCGACCTCCCAGGCTGGCATCCGCCGCGGGACCAGGCATATCTCGGCGTTCTGGTCGACGATCTGACTACTACGGGGGTCATGGAGCCGTATCGGATGTTCACCAGCCGGGCCGAATACCGGCTCAGCCTCAGGGAAGACAACGCCGACCTCCGCCTCACCACGACAGGTCGCCAGTTGGGCAGCGTCGACGACGTTCGATGGGCGCGGTTCTCCCTTAAACGGGACCTGATCGAGGCAGAAATCGGACGTCTTCGTTCGACTTGGCTGAACCCACGTCGCATCGAGCAGGAGCGGGCGCGGGCGCTGCTCGGAAAAGCGCCTGAAAGTGAGCAATCACTTGAGTCCCTGCTGCGCCGGCCGGAAGTAACACTGCAAACCCTCGTGCACCTCGTCCCGGAAGCCGCCAGTCCCGCGTTCGACGATCCACAGGTGGCGGAGCAAGTGGAGATACAGATCAAGTATCAAGGCTATGTGGACCGCCAGCGCCTCGAAGTCCAGCGGGCAGCGAATCAGGCAACACTGGCGATTCCACCTGGGTTCGATTTTGGTGCGGTCCAAAGCCTTTCCAACGAAGTCCGCCAGAAGCTGGAGGCGGTGAGACCAGCCACGATCGGCCAGGCCAGTCGCATTGCCGGCATGACTCCAGCTGCCATTTCCCTGCTGCTGGTGAGCCTCAAGCGCCTGCAGCAGAAGCCGCAGCGTTCCTCTCGTGACCCGACGGAAACCCAGCGCCGCGGCCAGGCCACTGCCTCATGACCCTGATAAAGCAGCTCCCACGGGAATCATCGTACGCCTGGCGCCCGACAGACTCCGCCCTGCTGGCGGTGGGCCTTCAAGCCCTGGAGCAGGAGACGAC
>JACCRJ010000282.1 GCA_013813615.1 Lautropia sp.
ATCGTCTCCGGATTGGCGCCCGGCAGGCTGGCGGACACCGAGATGACGGGAAACTCCACCTGCGGCAGTGGCGACACCGGCAGCCGGGTGTAGGCGATCGTACCGGCAAGCACCATGTCGATGGCCAGCAGAATCGTCGCGACCGGCCGGGCGACGAAAAGCGCCGACCAGTTCACGGGGTTCCCGCGGCAGCGCGCCGGTCGGCCTTCTCACGCCGGCGATCGGGGTCGGGGCGCCGCGCCAGCCGGTCGAAGACCAGGTAGATGACCGGCGTGGTGAAAAGCGTCAGCACCTGGCTGACAATCAGACCGCCAACCATCGTCAGCCCCAGCGGCTGGCGCAGTTCAGACCCCACGCCTGTGCCGATCATCAGCGGCAGCGCGCCGAGCAGTGCGGCCATCGTCGTCATCAGGATCGGTCGGAAGCGCAACAGGCTCGCTTCGAAGATCGCCGCCCGGGGCCCGATGCCGCGGGAGCGTTCCGCATCGAGGGCGAAGTCGATCATCATGATCGCGTTCTTCTTGACGATGCCGATCAGCAAAATGATGCCGATGATGGCAATCATGTCGAGGTCGCGCCCCGCCAGCAGCAGCGCCAGCAGCGCGCCGACCGCCGCCGACGGCAAGGTCGAGAGGATGGTGAGCGGATGGATGAAGCTCTCGTACAGGATGCCCAACACGATGTACATGGTCACGATGGCGGCAAGCACCAGCCACAGCGTGTCGGCCAACGATTCCCGGAACGACGCGGCGGTTCCCTGGAAGGCGGTCTGCACGCTGATCGGCATCGCCGACGCCTCGCGCGCCTGTTCGATGGCGGTGACGGCATCACCCAGCGCCGCGCCCTCGGCCAGGTTGAAGGAGATGGTGGCGACCGGGAACTGGCTGCTGTGGTTGATCGTCAGCGGTGCGGCGGCGGTGCGGATGGTCGCCATCGTCGTGAGGGGCACCAGCGCACCGCTGCTGGTGGTAACGTAGACGTTGTCGATCGCTTGCGGGCCACGGCGGAAATCCGGCGCCACTTCGAGCACCACCCGGTACTGGTTCGACTGCGTGAAGATGGTCGAGATCAGCCGCTGGCCGAAGGCGTTGTAGAGCGCGGTGTCGATGGCCGCCGGGGTGACGCCGAGGCGTCCGGCAGTATCGCGGTTGATCTCGACGAAGGCCTGCAGCCCCTCGACCAGGTAGTCGCTCGCGACATCCGAAAGCTGCGGCAGCGCCTGCATCCGCGCAACCATCCGCGGCACCCACTGCTCCAGCACTTTGGCGTCCGCAGCCTCGAGCGTGTACTGGTACTGCGTGCGGCTGATCCGGTCCTCGATGGTCAGGTCCTGCACCGGCTGCAGGTAGAGCCTTGCCCCGGGAACGTCGTTCAGCGAGTCGTGCATGCGCCGGATGATCTCCGGTGCGCGGGCGTCGCGCTCGGCCAGCGGCTTCAGCTGGATCAGCATCCGGCCGGTGTTCGGCGTGGCGTTCTGGCTGTCGACGCCGATGAACGAGGACAGGCTCTGCACCGCCGGATCCTTCAGCACCACGCGTGCCAGCGCCTGCTGGCGCTCCGCCATTGCCTGGAAGGAGACGCTCTGCGGCGCTTCGGCGATCCCCTGGATGATGCCGGTGTCCTGCACCGGGAAGAAGCCCTTCGGCATCAGGAAGTAGAGGCCGGCCGTCAGCGCCAGCGTCAGCATGAAGACCACCAGCGTCAGCGGCTGGTGATCCAGCACCCAACTCAGCAGCCGGGCATAGCCGGCGACCAGCCGGTCGAAGGCGGCGCCCACCTTGCGATCGAAGCGGCCCCGGTCCGCCTCCGGCCGGTGCTTGAGCAGCTTCGCGCACATCATCGGCGTCAGCGTCAGCGAAACCACGCCGGAGATCAGGATGGCGACCGCCAGCGTGACCGCGAACTCCCGGAACAGCCGCCCCACCACATCGCCCATGAACAGCAGCGGTATCAGCACTGCGATCAGCGAGAAGGTCAGCGAGATGATGGTGAAGCCGATCTGCCGGGAGCCCTTCAGCGCCGCCTGCAGCGGCGGCTCGCCGGCCTCGATGTAGCGCGAAATGTTTTCGATCACCACGATGGCGTCGTCGACGACGAAACCGGTGGCCACCACCAGCGCCATCAGCGTGAGGTTGTTGATCGAGAAGCCGGCGACGTACATGACGCCGAAGGTGCCGATCAGCGAGAGCGGCACCACGATGCTCGGGATCAGCGTCGCGGTCAGCGTGCGCAGGAACAGGAAGATCACCATCACCACCAGCCCGATCGCCAGCGCCAGTTCGAACTGCACGTCACGCACGGAGGTGCGGATGGTCACCGTGCGGTCCGACACCACCGCCACGTCGACCGCCGCCGGCAGCGAGGCCTTCAGCTGCGGCAGCTGCCGCATCACCCGGTCGACCACGTCGATGACGTTCGCCCCCGGCTGGCGCTGGATGTTGAGGATAATCGCCGGCGTCTCGTTCATCCACGCCGCGAGCCGAAGGTTCTCGGCGTCCTCCTTGACCTCTGCAACATCCGAGAGGTGGATCGGCGCGCCGCCGCGCCAGGCAACCACGATGTCGCGATACTCCGCCGCCGATCTCAACTGGTCGTTGGCGTCGATGCTGTAGGCGCGCGTGGGCCCGTCGAAATTGCCCTTGGCCTTCTTCACGTTGGCGGCGACGATGGCCGAACGCAGCCCTTCCATGCCCAGCCCGTTGGCGGCCAGCGCCTGCGGATTTGCCTGGATGCGCACCGCCGGCCGCTGCCCGCCGGACAGCGTCACCAGGCCGACGCCGGGCACCTGCGACAGCTTCTGCGCGAACCGGGTGTCGGCCAGGTTCTGCACCTGCGGCAGCGGCAGCGTGGCCGAGGTGAGCGCCAGCGTCACGATCGGCGCATCGGCGGGGTTGACCTTGCTGTAGACCGGCGGCGCCGGCAGGTCGGACGGCACCAGGTTCGAAGCGGCGTTGATCGCCGACTGCACGCCCTGCTCCGCCACGTCCAGTGCCACCGACAGGTCGAACTGCAGGGTGATGATCGACGCGCCGCCGGAGCTGGTCGACGTCATCTGCCTGACGCCGGGAATCTGGCCGAGCTGGCGTTCGAGCGGCGCGGTGACCGACGAGGTCATCACGTCCGGGCTCGCGCCGGGATAGAAGGTGTAGACCTGGATCGTCGGGTAGTCCACCTGCGGCAGGGCGGCAACCGGCAGCATCCGGTAGGCGATGGCGCCGGCGATGACGATCGCCAGCATCAGCAGCGTGGTCGCCACCGGCCGCAGGATGAACAGGCGGGACGGGTTCATGTGTTCCTGGCGGCTGCCGGCGTCAGCGCTGCGGCCCGGCCGGCCTTCTGCGCTGCTGCCCCGCACCGGCGGCCGCACCGGAGTGAGGCGCCGGCGGCGCCTGGAAATCCGGCCGGTCGATCAGTTCGACGGCGGCGCCTTCGCGCAGCCGGTCGACGCCGTCGACCACCACCAGCTCGCCGGCGGCGACGCCG
>JACCRJ010000301.1 GCA_013813615.1 Lautropia sp.
TCCCGGTCCCACAGCGCCACCCGCGCCCCGCTCTCGGCCATCCGCTGCGCGGTGGCCAGGCCGATGCCGGCCGCCCCCCCGGTAATCACCGCAAACCGCCCCTCCATGTCGATCCTGTTCATTGCCGCTCCAGTCGTTCTTTTCGTCACCCGGCCCGCGCAGGTGAGCCTGACCCCGCAGTTTAAGCGACACCGGGTCCTCGAAGCGCTCCTTCCCCGACACCTTGCCCAACCTCCTTCGTTGCAGTAGCCTCAAGGTTGCTTCGGTTGGAAGCAATATCCCGATTCCAGAACATCAATGAGACAAGAATGACCTTTCCGGCCGCCTTCCGGCAGATCCAGTACTTGATCGCAACCTTTGCACTGTCGGGCGCGGCCAGCGTACTGGCTCAGGCCCTTCCGGTGGCGGCGCCGGAAACGATGGGCATGTCGCCCGAAAGGCTCGAGCGGATCACCGCGATCTTCACGAAGGAAGTAGACGAAAAGAAATTGCCGGGCGCGGTGGTGATGGTCGCCCGCCACGGCAAGCTGGTGTACGCGAAATCGTTCGGCAGCCTCAACGACACCGCTGGCGGCAAGATGCAGGACGACTCGATCTACCGTATCTACTCGATGACCAAGCCGCTGGTCTCGACCGCCCTCATGATGCTGGTCGAGGACGGACGAATCCAGCTGACCGATCCTGTTTCCAAGTTCCTGCCGTCGTTCAAGAGCCCGATGGTCAGTGTCGCGACATTCGATCCGGTGCTCAGCGGAACCGCCTTCAAACTGACGCCGGCGAATCGCGAACCGACCGTCCAGGACCTGCTGCGCCACACCTCCGGTCTCGCCTATGGGGAACTGACGAAGAACACGATGGTCCGCGACGCTTACATCAAGGCGGGAGCCTACAAGCCGGATTTCGACTTCGACGCGCGCGATCTGCCGGGGCCCGAGATGGCCGAGCGCCTGGGTAAAGCGCCGCTGGCACACCAGCCGGGCACGACCTGGGAGTACAGCGTTTCGGTAGACGTGCAGGGCCGTGTGGTGGAAGCGGTCACCGGAAAAAGACTCGGGGACTTCATGCAGGAGCGGATGTTCGCTCCGCTGAAGATGAAGGACACAGGGTTCTTCGTGCCGGCCCAGAACGCAAGCAGGATTGCCGAACCTTTTGCGAAGGATCCTGCGACCGGCACTGCCAACAAGCTGATCGACGTGACCAAGCAACCCGGTAACGATTCCGGTGGCGCCGGCGGCGTAAGCACGGCAGGCGACTACCTGCGCTATTGCCAAGCGATGCTCAACGGCGGCCAACTGGACGGCGCGCGGATTCTATCCAGGTCGACCGTCAAGCTCATGACCTCCGATCACCTGGGCAGCAGCATCAACATGGCCTTCAACCCGGGCATGCTGTTGATGGGAGTGCAGGGCTATACCTACGGGCTGGGATTCATGGTCAGGCAGGGCGACGGATTAGCTGCGGTGCATGGATCCGAGGGGGAGTTCATGTGGGCCGGCTACGGCGGCACCTTTTTCTGGGCCGACCCGAAGGAGCAGATCTGCACTGTCTATATGACCCAGGCCCCCAGCCCGGTGCGCGCCTCCTACCGGAGGTTGATCAAGAGTCTTGTCGCCCAGGCAATTGCGGACTGACAAGCCGGGGGCGGCGCAACGATGACGTCCTATGAGCCAGCCACCCGCCTCTGCAGCAGACTGAACGGAAGTTCCATGAAAGTCCTGTTCACCGACCACGACATGCTCGACGTGTCCCTGGAAAAGCAGATATTCGCCGACGCCGGCATCGATCTCCGTATCGCCCAATGCCGCACCGAAGCGGACGTCATCCGCGAAGGCAGGGGTTGCAGCGCGATGCTGATCCAGTACGCGCCGATCAACGCCGCAGTGTTCCAGGCGCTGCCGGAGCTGCGCCTGTGCGCTCGCATCGGCGCCGGCTACGACACGATCAATGCTGCGGACGCAGCCCGCTACGGCGTCTGGGTCGCCAACTCGCCGGACTACGGCGTGGGTGAAGTCTCGCTGCACGCGCTCGCGATGATGCTCGCCGTCATCCGCAACATCGTCCGCTTCGACAACGACATCCACGCCGGCAACTGGCACTACAGCAGCGGGGGCGGGATACCACGCGCGCAGGACATGACCGTAGGGATCCTCGGCCTCGGCCGCATCGGCAAGCGCTTCGCCCATTACGCGCAGCCGATCTTCAAGCGGATCATTGCCCACGACCCGAATCTGATCGAAGGCGACTTTCCGCAGTACGTCCGCAGGGTCTCGATCGAGGAGCTCTTCGACACCGCGGATGCGATCTCGCTGCACTGCCTGCTCGACGACGGCACGCGGGGACTGGCCGGCGAAAAGCTGCTCGGGCGGATGAAACCGGGCTCCTACCTGGTCAACACCGCGCGCGGCGCGGTCGTGGACATCGACGCGCTCGCCGACGCCGTCAAGTCGAACCGGCTGGCGGGGGTCGGACTGGACGTGCTGCCGCAGGAGCCCGTCGCGCCGGAGCACCCCCTGCTGGCGGACCCGCGGGTGATCTTCTCGCCGCACGCTGCCTTCTATTCCGTCGCCTCCGAGATCGAGCTGCGGCGCAAGGCGGCGATGAACATCGTCAACTGGATGAAGAACGGCAAGCCCGACTATCCGGTCGTCGCCGGTCGCAATCAGGCAGCCTGATCGCCAGGAGTCTGTCGGGGTTGGCTCCCACGCGGCTGCTGCATCGGCAGACGCACCACGAAACGGCTGCCGCCGCCCTCGCGCGGCTCGCAGCTGGCGCTCCCGCCATGCAGCTCGGCGATCTGCTTGACCAGCGCGAGGCCGAGCCCGACCCCGCCAGCCCGCTCCGAATGGCCGTCGACGCGGTAGAACGGGTCGAAAATCTTCCCGCGGGCATCGGCGGGCACGCCGGGTCCCCGGTCGAGCACCGCCAGCTGGATCCCGGCGGCGCCGCTGCCGCCGGCGGTTCGGTTCAGCTCGATCCTGACCGGCTCCTGCCCGCCAGCGCCGTAGCGCCCGGCATTCTCCAACAGGTTGCGCAGCATCCGTCGCAACAGGCGCGGGTCGCCGGTCAGCACCATCGCCTGCGGGTCGGCGCGCTCGGGTTGTCCGACGATCGCGACCTCGGCGCCGACCCGGCTCGCTTCTTCCGCGGCGAGGCCCGCGAGGTCGACGTCGTCGGATGCCGGCCCGGAAGTCTCCAGTCGGCTGGCAAGCAGGATCTCGTCGACCAGCTGGTCCAGCTCGCCGACGTTCTGCCGAAGTTCTTGCGCCAGCTGGTCGCGCTCCTGCGGGCGGGTCAGCAGCAACTCGATGGCCATCCGGATGCGGGCAAGCGGCGAGCGCAACTCATGTGAGGCATTGGCGAGCAGCCGTTTCTGGCTTGCAAGCAAGCCCTCCTGGCGCTCGACCAGCTCCTCGATCCGGGCGGCCGACTGATTGAAGCTGCGCGCCAGCGCCGCCACCTCGTCGTTGCCTTCGACGGCGACCCGGGCAGCCAGGTCGCCTGCCCCCTGCTGGTCGACGCCGATCTGCAGCCTCTCGAGCCGCCGGGTGATCCGCCGGGAAACCGGCCAGGCGACGAGCGCGCCCGCCAGCATCAACAGGCCCAGCGCCAGGATCGGGCTCACCGGCCGCGGCCCGGGCCGTATGCGCTGGGGTCGCGCAAGCAGCCGCCGGCCTTCCGGCATCTCGACCTCGAAGGTCCACAGCCTCATCCGCTGCGCAGGCGGGCCCGCGCCGCGGCTGCCCCCCCGGTGCCCGTGGGCGCCGGCATGAATTTCGTCGGTCAGGCGGCGCCCGGCCCACGCGACCACCCGGCCCTCCTCGTCGAGGACGGTGAGGTCGATCCTCGCGCGCCGGTGCCAGCGCTCCAGGGCCTTGCGAAGCTGCTCCGGTCCTTCGGCCGCGACCGGCAGGATCTCCGCTGCCAGTTCCGCGGCCAGCCGCTCCTCGAACGCCGAGTCGCGCGCCTGGGCGTTCCACCACCAGGCCGCCGACACGGCTACGGCAAATACGGCCAGGCTGCCGAGCACCGCCAGGAAGATCGTGAGCGACAGCCGCTTTTTCACGGCCGCCGGCTTACGTCACGATCGCCATCGCGGTGGGCGACGCCATTGCAGCCGCCGTCATTGCGATGCCGATCCGTCCTGTTGCCGCGCCAGGACATAGCCGCTGCCGCGCACCGTCAACAGGCGCCGAGGCTGCTTGGGGTCGTCCTCGATCACCTGCCGGATCTTGCCGACATGAACGTCGATCGAGCGGTCGAACGTCTCTAGTGCCTCGCCCCGCACCAGGTCCATCAGGCGCTCGCGCGACAGCACCCTGCCGGCATGACGCGCCAGCGCGAGCAGCAGGTCGAACTGGTAGGCGGTCAGCATCCGCTCCACACCGTCGATGCGCACCCTGCGGGCGGCCGTATCCACTTCCATCCGGCCGAACCTCAACACTTCCTCATCGCAAGCACCTGCCGGCGGCGTCGAAGCGGCAGCGGGCCGGGCGCGCAATCTCGACCGCCTGAGCAGAGCCCTCACCCGGGCCAGCAGCTCCCGGGGTTCGAACGGCTTAGGCAGGTAGTCGTCGGCACCCACCTCGAG
>JACCRJ010000255.1 GCA_013813615.1 Lautropia sp.
GGACGGTGGGGGCGGCGGGCAGGCAGGCGGCGGTACGGCCACCGGCAGGACGCTGCCGGCGTCGCCGGCGACGTAGTCGTTCAGCCCGCCGGGGCCGTCCTCGCCGGTGCGCTCGCGATCGCTGCCCTCCACGAACGGACTCAGATCCTGGTTATCGCCTGCCTGGGCGCAGCCGCTGCAATCGGCCGCTCCGTCGCCCACGGAGGTGTAGCGCACCTGCACGTCCACCGACAACTCCTGACCGACCGTCGCATCCCGGGCGACCACGGTGACGAGACGATGGCTCGCACGCTCGCCCGCCGGCAGCACCGCAGCGACGAGGCCCGCCTCCTGTCCGGGTTCCCAGGACCGGGGATGCAACTGCAGGCCGGGTGGCAGGACGATGTCGTCCACGGTCACGTCGAAGGCGTCGACGCCGCTGTCGTTGCTGATGGTGATGATGAATTCCGCTTGGCCACCCGCTTCGACCCGCTCGCCGTCGGGTACCACCGTCACGCTCAGCACCGGTTCGACCACGGTCACCGGCACGGCTGCAGCCGCCAGCTCCACCAGCGCTGCGCCCGCCTTCGAGCCGTCGCCGCTACGGTAGCCCGCTTCAACGACCAGCTCCTGGCCCTGCTGATTGGCCAGAACGTTACCCGTCACCGCGCGGAAGGTCACCGTAATGGTGTCCGCGACGTGATTGTCCCGGTTGCGATTGCTGATGTCGCCGAAATCGATGACGAACCGGTTGGCCTCCCCGCCGACATCCTCCGGGACGATGGCGGCCGGATCCGGCTGCGACTGCGCCTGCACGCCATCCGAATAGACGATGCTGTCGACCGACACCAGCGACAGCCCTGGGTCCAGCCGCTGCGTGAGCACCGCCTCCGGACTGCTGCCCTCCGGAACGGTGATGACGGTTTCATAGCAGAGGATTTCGCCGATCACCGCGTCGGCACCGGTCGTGTGCGCCTGGCTGGTACCGGTCAGCCGCGTGGTGAGGCTCGCGCCGTCGAGGGTGACTGTGGCGCCGTCACCGGGCTGCGGGCAGGCATCAGCCAGGTTGGCCCCGCATTCCTGCGCGGCGACCTGCACCAGGTCGGCCTGGTTGGAGATCGCTGAACCGGCGACGACTGTCCCCGGCAGCTTGACCTCGTAGGCGATCGTAACCTCGCTGGGCCGACCACCGGTGAAGCTGCCGCCCAGGTAGCCCTCGCCGCAGCCGGGATCGATGAACTCGACCGCGCAATCCGAGAAAAGTGCAGCGGCGAAATCCGATTCGCTGCGGATCGACTCGCCGCTGGCTGCATTGCGCAGCACGTTGCCGGCGCTGTAGTCCACCTCGGCGCCATCCGCGCCAAGAAGGCGCAGCTGGCTGACGCCGGAGATGTCGATCTGGCCGGGCAGCTGGTCCTGGACCTGGAGATCGTAGGCATAGCCGGTGCCTCGGTTGCTGACCGAGATGGCATAGTGAACGGTGTCCGCGGCGTCGACACCAGCCAGGTCCGCCTCGCCGACGGCCTCGCCGCCCGCCAGAACGGCGGCCTGCAGCGCCTCACCATCCGCGAAGGCGCCCTTGTGCAGGGAAATGGCGACCGGCTCACCGCCCTGGGCAGAAGCGGCAATCAGCAGCAACGGCTCGCGGCCGGCCACTCCGGTATCGCCCGAAGCCACCACCCTGCCGCCCGAGGCTGCGGCCACCCCGTCGGCGCCGCCTGCAGCCGGACGCTCGGCCGAGGCTGCCATGGCGGCATCGGCGGTCGCGAGCCCCGCGCCGTCGAACAGCAGGCGAGGCTCCAGCGCAAGCGGCTGCAGACGCTGCAGCAGCAGCGACGGCACGGGCAGCCGCTTTCGATCCGGCACGCTCAGCCGTGCAGCTGACAACATCGAACCCCCCTTCCCCCACCGCCGCACTGCCGGCAGTCATGTCATACCCCCCGTTTCAAGCCGCGGGGCAACGCCGATTCTCGGGCAAAACGCGGGCGGCAAAAACCGGCATCGGAAAAACCGGCCCGGTCGACGGTGTTTCGGCGCCGGTTTCGAAGCCGCCTAGAATGAACGATTGGGCCTCAGTCAGTCTACCAATTTCTGCCCCCAGCAGGATCACACAGCCGATACATGACGAACCAGAACACCCTCCAGGCGACGCCCGTGGACGCGCCTGTCACCGATGCGGCCATGAGGCCGGCGGTGACCATCCGGCGCAGCGACTACCGACCGCCCGACTACCTGACGCCATCGGTGCACCTGAGGTTCGAGCTCGACCCCGAGCGCACGATCGTGACCAGCAGCGCCCGATTCGTCAGGCGGCCGGATGCCGCACCGGGTGCCGCACTGCGCCTGGACGGCGAAGGACTCGAACTGCTGGCCTGCCGGCTGGACGGCGAGGATCTCGACAAGAGCCGCTACATCGCGGACGAGGACGGTCTGCTGCTGCAGGCTCCGCCGGCGGAGTTCGAGCTGACCACGGTGGTCGCCGTCGCGCCGGCAGGCAACCTGCAGCTCTCCGGCCTCTATGCTTCCCGCGGGATGCTGCTGACCCAATGCGAGGCACAGGGCTTTCGCCGCATCACCTATTTTCAGGACCGCCCGGACGTCATGGCGCGGTATCGGGTGGAGCTGCATGCCGACCCGGACCGCTTTCCGGTGCTCCTCTCCAACGGCAACCTGGTGGAAACGAGACGCGAAGGCGAACGGCACGTCGCCGTCTGGGATGACCCCTTCCCGAAGCCGAGCTACCTCTTCGCCCTGGTGGCCGGGCGCCTGGAGGCCAACGAGCTTACACACCCCACCCGTTCCGGGCGGGAGGTGACGCTGCAGGTCTGGGTCGAGCCCGGCAACATGAGCAAGACCGAGCATGCCATGGAGAGCCTGAAGCGCGCGATCGGCTGGGACGAGGATCGTTTCGACCTTGAACTCGATCTCGACCGCTTCATGATCGTCGCCACGTCGGATTTCAACATGGGCGCGATGGAGAACAAGGGACTCAACATCTTCAACGCCAAGTACCTCTTCGCCAACCCCAGGATCGCTACCGACGAGGACTTCGCCCGGGTCGAATCGATCGTCGGCCACGAATACTTCCACAACTGGACCGGCAATCGGGTGACCTGCCGCGACTGGTTCCAGTTGACGCTGAAGGAAGGCCTCACGGTGTTCCGCGACCAGGAGTTCTCCGCCGACCTGCTGGCGGCAGAGCTTGGCGAAGGCTCCCCGGCCGCCGTCAGCGCCCGGGCGGTGCACCGGATCGAGACGGTGCGCGTGCTGCGGGCGACGCAGTTCGCGGAGGACGCCGGGCCGATGGCCCATCCGATCCGGCCGGACAGCTACCAGGCGATCGACAATTTCTACACGAGCACGGTCTACGAAAAGGGTGCGGAGGTCATTCGCATGCTGCAGACGCTGGTGGGCGTCGACGGCTTTCGCAAGGGGATGGCGCTCTACTTCCAGCGGCACGACGGTCAGGCAGTCACCTGCGATGACTTCGTCGCCGCCATCGCCGATGCCAACGGCCGCGACCTCGGCCGGTTCATGCGCTGGTACTCGACCGCAGGCACGCCGCTGATTCTCGTGGTATCCGCCTTCGACGCCGCCGCAGGACGCTACTCGCTGATCTTCCGCCAGCACCTGCGCGATGCCGACGGCCGCACGGTTCCGGCAACCGGCAGCAACCCGTCCCCGCTGCAGATCCCCGTGGCGCTGGGCCTGCTCGACCGCTGTGGGCGGGAAATCCTCGCCACCACCGTCGAGCTGACGGATGGCGAGCAGCGCCTGGACTTCGAAGGACTGGGCAGCGAGCCGATCCCGTCCCTGCTGCGCGGCTTCTCGGCGCCGGTCATCGTCAAGTACGACTACAGCGACGACGACCTCGCCTTTCTCCTGGCGCACGACACCGATCCCTTCAACCGCTGGGAGGCCTGCCAGCAGCTGATCGTGCGAGCGATCGTGCAGACGATGGAGCGGGCCCCGGGGGCGCCGGAGCCGGCCGGGCGGTCGGTCGCACCCTCCACCGCCCTGCTCGGCAGGTCGCTGCACAGCGCGCTGATGGACGCCCGTCTGGACGACGGGCTGCGCAACCAGCTGCTGGCGCTGCCGTCGGAGGGATTTCTCACCGAGCAGCTGGACGATATCGATCCTGTCGCCCTGCGGGCGGCTCGCAACCAGGTCCGCACCGAGCTCGCGCACGCGCTGCGCGAACCGCTGCAGAACTTCGTCGCGGGACACCACTGGAAGGACCCGTATCGGCTGTCGGTAACGGCAGGCAGCCGTCGAGCGCTTGCCAACGCGGCGTTGCTGCTGCTCAACTGCCAGGATCTTCCTGACGCCGCCGACCTGGCGCAGCAGCAGTTCGATGCGGCCAACAACATGACCGACCGGCTCGGGGCGCTCCAGGCGTTGCTCCTGACGACAGCCGAACGACGCGACGCGGCGCTCGCGGCCTTCGCGCGGGAATATGCCGACGAGGCAGGGGTGATGGACAAATGGTTCATGCTGCAGGCGACCATGCACTGCCTGCCGGGCACGCCGCCGGTGCTGGACCGGGTTTTGGAGCTGACCCGGCATCCCGCCTATTCCGCCAGCAACCCGAACAAGGTGCGTTCCCTGATGAACGCCTTCTGCACCGGCAACCTGGCCGAGTTCCACCGAGCAGACGGCCGCGGCTACGACCTGTGGGCACAACAAGTGCTGAGCCTGGACCAGGTCAATCCGCAGGTCGCCGCCCGGCTCGCGCGGGCGCTTGATCGCCACACCAAGTTCATTGCGCCGCTGCGAGAAAAAATGCACGCCGCGCTCGCGCGGGTTGCGCAGAATTGCAGGTCGACCGACGTGCGCGAGATCGTCGACCGCTCGCTCGGGGCCAGCCGCCAACCCTCAACCGCCACTCCATGAAATCGATCGGTCTCACCCAGTACCTTGTCGAGAAGCAGCGTGAAAAAGGCCTGATTCCCGGCGAGTTGCGCCTGCTGCTGGAAGTCGTCGCCCGCGCCTGCAAGCGCATCAGCATCTCGGTCAACAAGGGCGCCCTCGCCAACATCCTCGGCGAAGCCGGCACCGAAAACATCCAGGGCGAAGGACAGAAGAAGCTCGACGTGATCGCCAACAGCGAACTGCTAGAGGCCAACGAATGGGGTGGCCATCTGGCGGCGATGGCGTCCGAGGAGATGGAGGCACCATACCCGATTCCCCACCGCTACCCGATGGGCGAATTCCTGCTGCTATTCGACCCGCTCGACGGCTCATCCAACATCGACGTCAACG
>JACCRJ010000349.1 GCA_013813615.1 Lautropia sp.
CCAGAGTCATGTCCGAGACCAGATCAAAGGCAAGGGCGCGCAGGCGCTGCGACTCCAGCAGCTGGCTCATGCCGGGGGCTGCAATCGACATAAGAATCGCGGCGATGCCGATCACCGTCATCATTTCGACCAGGGTGAATCCGCGAGCTCGACCGCACTGTAAAGACCGGGGCATGATTTCACCAGCAGGTGGCGGGGGACTTGACGCCGGCGGCGTCGATGGAGAGCGTGGCGCACGTGTCGGCTGCCTGAGCGGCCCTCGGAACGGCCGAGATCAGGAAACGCGGCGGCGGACCCGTTTCGGCCGTGACGGTGATGTCGTACTTGGCGGCTACATCGGCAGGAATGTCACTCCGGAGCGCGGCGACGGATGTGCCGTAGCCGCGGGTGTCAAGGAAGAACTGATGCTGGCGCGTCGCCAGCTCGGTCATGATTCCCTGGGCTGCAGCTCGGTTCGAACGAAGCAGAAAGGCGGCGTATGAGGGAAAGGCGACCGAGGCGAGGATGGCAACCACCGCAACCACGACCATCACTTCTATCAGCGTGAAGCCGGCTGCTGCTGAGCCCCAGCGACCGTGACAAATTACCTTCGGTTGTGTGATTTTTGCCATATCCCATTCAACAGGATCGGCGGTCTGCACGCCCCGATGAACAGATGGAAGGCGGCGGGAAGCCGCCGGGCGTGCAGGCGGCTCCGGATCGTATGAAGTGGCGACATCGAGAACGTGAACTAATGCACGTCAGGGCAGCAGGCACCGCAGGCCGCCGCGTCGGCGGCCAATCAAGCAGCGTCAGCCCGCGACGGCGAAGGAGTTCCGCACCGGTCCCGCCATACGAGCAATTCCCTCAGGACCGCTCGGGCTTCAGCAGCCCGGCAGTATCCGTCGGGTCTATTCCGGCCGACTTGAGCAGCGAATCCACGAGGGGCGCCTGCAGCCGGTACTTCGATGCGCTGCTCATCACGCTGATCGTTGCCGCCTACCTGTGCGCCACGCTGTTGAGCGTGATTCCGGTGGTGCCCTTCTGGTCGCTCCTGATGGTGGTGCCGGTGATGTACGGGATCGGCTACGCAGTGCAGCGCGGACTGCTCAACCATGTGTCGGTGCAGGCGGCCGAACGGCCGGCCGTGCGCGACGCAAGGCCGGTGAAACTCCGTGACTTCTACCGCCTGCGCGGGTCGAGCGCGTCCCGCAGCCCGTCCCCCAGCAGGTTGAAGGCCAGGACCAGGACGAAGATGGCCAGGCCCGGCCAGATCGCCATCCACGGCGCCTGGTCCATGTAGTTCTTGGCGGTATTGAGCATGCTCCCCCAGCTCGGCGCCGGCGGCTGCTGTCCCAGCCCGAGGAACGACAGGCTGGCCTCGGCGATGATCGCCGCGGCAATCGCGAGCGTGCTCTGGACGATCAGCGGCGCGATCACGTTGGGCAGGACGTGGCGGACGGCGATTCGCCATGGCGGATTGCCCAGCGCGCGCGCCGCTTCGACATAGTCCTCGACCTTGATGTTGATGACCTGAGCCCGCGTCAGCCGCACGAAGATCGGCGTCGCCGAAATGCCGATGGCGATCATCGCATTGGTCAGGCTCGGGCCGAGGAATGCTGCGAGGGCGATCGCGAGGATCAGGAAGGGACAGGCGAGGAAGGCGTCGGTGATGCGCGAGATGAGTCCGTCGGTGAACCCGCCGATGAAGCCGGCGGCCAGTCCGATCGGCACGCCGATCGCGATGGAGATGGAGACCGAGACGAGGCCGGCGGCGAGCGAGACCCGGGTGCCCCAGATCACGCGCGAAAGGACGTCGCGGCCGATCTCGTCGGTGCCGAACCAGTGCGCGGCGGAAGGCGGCTTGCGAATCGAGCCCCAGCTGGTGGCGATCGGGTCGTAGGGCGAGAGCCACGGGGCCAGCAGTGCGAGCAGCACGAAGAAGACGACGACCCCCAGCCCGACCATCGCGGCCCTGCGCCGGCTCAGCTTGCGAAGCGCCCGCCGCCACGGACCGGCCGGCGTCGGGCTCCTGACCGGCGTATGCCCCGCCAAGGCTCCGTTCACGCGCGCAGCCTGGGGTTCACGACGACGTAGGCGATGTCCGCCAGCAGGTTGAGGA
>JACCRJ010000371.1 GCA_013813615.1 Lautropia sp.
GCAATACCTGTCCCGGCCGGACGCCGGCTGCCCACAGGGCCCGGGCCACCCGCCAGGGGTCGGCGTCCGTACCCTCCGGATCGAATATCGGCCCGGGTGACATGAACAGGTGCGCAAGCCTGCCGGGCGCAACCGTCGTCAAGCCGCCAAACGGCGGGTCCGCCTGCTGCAGCTCCTTCAGGTCACTCTTGCGCAAGACCGGCAGCGCCGCCAGGGCCTTGCGGGAGGCGATTCTGCGCGCATCGACACCCTTCAGGTGTCGCGCCCAGCCCGGCGCCTTGCCGACGGCAGTGGCTACCAGGTCCGGCAGGCGCGCGAGCAGCGCCCCCTCGCGCGCCTCCGGGGCGCGGACTTCGAGCTCGTCGTAGTATCCGTTGTCGGTCGTCATTCGCTGCATTGTGTCTGTGACAGCTCCTAGGAAAGCCAGCGCTTGCGGCGGCGATAGAACTTCGCGTCGCGAAAGCTCTGGCGGCCCTCCTTGCTCACCCCGAGGTAGAACTCCTTCACGTCGTCGTTCTCCGCAAGCGCCTTGCCCTCGCCGTCCATGACGATCCGGCCACTCTCCAGAATATAGCCGTAGTCGGCATAGCGCAAAGCCATGTTCGTGTTCTGTTCGGCCAGCAGGAAGGTGACCTTCTCTCGCTGGTTGAGGTCCTTGACGATCTCGAACACTTCGTGGACGATCTGCGGGGCCAAGCCCATCGAGGGCTCATCGAGCAGCACCATTCTCGGGCTCGCCATGAGCGCCCGTCCGATGGCGCACATCTGCTGCTCGCCGCCGGACGTGTAGGCGGCCTGGCTGCTCCGACGCGCCCGCAGCCGCGGGAAATAGTTGTAGACCTTCTCCAGCGTACCGGCAATCGCCGCCTTGCCGTCCTTGCGGGTGTAGGCGCCGGTCAGCAGGTTCTCCTCGATCGTCAGGTGCGCAAAGCAATGCCTGCCCTCCATGACCTGCACGACGCCCCGTTCGACCATGTCGGCCGTGCTCAGGGATTCGATGCGCTCGCCGCGCAGGACGATGTTGCCCTTGGTGACCTCGCCACGCTCGCCCGACAGCAGGTTGCTCACCGCCCGCAAGGTGGTGGTCTTGCCAGCGCCGTTGCCGCCGAGCAGCGCCACGATCTTCCCCTCCGGCACCTGCAGTGAGACGCCTTTGAGAACCAGGATGACGTGGTTGTAAATGACTTCGATGCCGTTGACGCTGAGAAGTGCATCGCTCACGGAAGCATCCCTGCCGGGCTGAAAGGCGGCACGCCACCTCCGGTGCCGAAGCGCCGGGAACCCTCGAAGCCCCCGACAGGGGACTCCGGGGCGGTCACGACAAGGTCCCGCTGGCCGCGGTGCAGGGCGATCAGGACTGGCACTGCTCGGGCGTACGCGGCGTGATCTTCTTCTCGGCTGCGTACTTGGCTGCCGCGCTCTTGACCATCGGCTTGATCACCGCCATGTCCGCCTCGTACCAGTCGGAGCTGAAGTTCCACGCGCTGCCGTCCCAGGTATGGATACGTGCCCAGCCGGGCCCCATATGATCGGTGCATGAGGTAGATACCGGCCGCATCATCTCACCGAAGCCGAGCGCGTCGAGCCGCTTCTGGTCCAGCGACAGATTCTCCAGGCCCCAGCGCGCCTGCTCGCCACTCATCCACTTGCCCTTGCCGAACCGTTCCTGCGCGCGCTTGACGCCTTCGACGCCGAGCATCGCACTCATCGCCCCGCGCATGTAGAGCACCGAGCCCACCTCCTCCTTCGGGCCGGTGCCTTGACCCTTGCCATGCACCATCTCCAGGATCTCCTTGGTGACCTTGGCGTTCGGATGCGCGCCATGCTGCATGGCGAGGCCATGGTAGCCCTTGGCTCCGGCACCGACGTCCTTCACGTCGGGTTCTGCCGCGGACCACCAGACGCCGTACATCTTGTCGCGGGAAAAGCCGGTGGCTTGCGCCTCCTTGAGCGCCACCGAGTTCATTACGCCCCAACCCCACAGCAGCACATAGTCCGGGCGGGCCTGGCGGATCTGAAGCCAGG
>JACCRJ010000390.1 GCA_013813615.1 Lautropia sp.
GACCTGGCCGAGGATCTCGGCCGTCTGCAGGTTGCGCGAAAAGCCCTGCTTGCCAGTGGAACAGAAGCGGCAGTTGACCGCGCAACCGGCTTGCGTCGAGACGCACAGCGTACCCCGGCGCGCTTCCGGGATGAACACCGCCTCCACCGCGTTGCCGGCGCCGACATCGAAAAGCCACTTGCGGGTTGCATCGGCGGCGGTGTGGTCGGCGACAATGGCCGGGGCGGCGATGACGGCGCTCGCCTCGAGCCGCTGCTTGAAGCTGCGCGCCAGATCCGTCATTGCGTCCCAGTCGCGTTCAGTGCGCTGGTGGATCCAGCGAAGCAGCTGGACCGCGCGGAACGGCTTTTCGCCGAGCCTGTCGCACAGGGAGAGGAGGCCCGCCCGGTCAAGCCCCAGCAGATTCACCCTGTCCGCGTCGCAGGCAGCCGCCGGAAGCGGCGGCAGCGGCGGCACTTCCGGGGGATTCGGCTCTGTGATGGGCATCAACGTCGGCAACATCGGCTCCGCATCTCTGACTCAGCCGCCAACCGCTCCCGCGCCGGCGGGAGCCCTGGCAGTCAGCGGGAATGGATCTGCATCGATGGGAAGAAGAACGCGATCTCGGCGGCAGCGGTCTCCGCGGCATCCGAGCCGTGCACAGCGTTGGCGTCGATGCTGTCCGCGAAGTCTGCCCGGATCGTGCCCTTGTCCGCCTTCTTCGGGTCCGTGGCGCCCATCAGCTCGCGGTTCTTCACGATAGCGCGCTCGCCTTCCAGCACCTGCACGAACACCGGTCCGGAACCCATGAACGAGACCAGGTCCCGGAAGAAGGGCCGCGCCTTGTGGACCGCGTAGAACGCCTCGGCGTCGGCGGTGGACAGGTGCATCATCCTCGCGGCAATGACCTTCAGCCCGGCCTTTTCGAATCGGGCGACGATCTGGCCGATGACATTCTTGGCAACTGCATCCGGCTTGATAATCGACAGGGTTCTTTCGACGGCCATCATGAACTCCGTGAGGTCCAGTCGTCCTGGACGGGGATCGTGGTGTGACGCCCGGCACTGCCCCGGCGCCAACTTTTCTGGAACCCCCGAGTATAGCAACCGGGAGGGCGATTACTGCACTGCAGCGTCGCTTGCACCGTCAAGTCCCAACTTGAAATCGGGCGGTTGCGCCCCACCTGTCTGTTGGCGGCGTGACTTCCTTGGCAATACACTTTTTTTTTCCAGGAAACCGGGCCCTTCCGGACCGTCTCCAGTTATAGTCCGCCCATATCGACTACATCAGGTTCAGGAGAGAGAAGACAATGGCAATCGATCAAGGATCGCTGCGTTACGGACAAGGCAGCGCCGTCACCAGCGTCGAGACACGTAACCGCGTCTTGCGCAACACCTATTGGCTGCTGGCCCTGTCGATGATTCCCACCGTCCTAGGTGCGTGGATCGGCGTCACGACGGGATTCACCTTCTTTGCCGGCAGCCCCTTCATCGGCCTGTTCGCCTTCCTGGCGATCGCCTTCGGCTTCATGTACGGCATCAACCGGTTCAAGGACAGTTCCATCGGCGTGGTGCTGCTGCTGGCATTCACGTTCTTCATGGGACTGATGCTGTCGCGCCTGATCGGTTCGATACTGGGCTTCTCCAACGGCGCAGCGCTGATCATGTACGCATTCGGTGGCACGGCGGTCGTGTTCGGCGCCATGGCGACCATCGCCACGGTTTCCAAGCGCGACTTCTCCAGCATGGGCAAGTGGCTGATGATGGGCTTCGTGGTCATCTTCCTCGCTGCCATCGCCAACATCTGGCTGCAGATGCCGGCGCTGATGCTGACCATCTCGTCGCTGGCCGTGGTCATCTTCTCGCTCTTCATCCTGTATGACCTGCAGCGCGTAGTCAACGGCGGCGAGACCAACTACATCACCGCGACGCTGTCGATCTACATCAGCGTCTACAACGTGTTCAGCAACCTGCTGGCCCTGCTCGGCATCGCCGGCGGCAACAACAACGACTGACCCGGCGGCATCCGCAGGACGGCAAGGGGCGCAGCGATGCGCCCTTTTTCTTGCGCTGCCGCTTTGCCGCTGCCGCTTCGCCTGCTGCGAAGCGGTCAGTCGAGGACGGCCATCGACTCGACGTGGGAGGTGTGGGGAAACATGTTGATGACGCCGGCGAAGCTCAGTTTCCAGCCGCCGGTGTTGACCATGAGACCCACGTCCCGAGCCAGCGTGGCAGGATTGCAGGAGATGTAGACGACGCGTCGCGGCCGGTCCTGCGCGCCCGCCAGCACCTGCGCGATCGCCAGCGCGCCGTCGCGGGGCGGATCGATCAGCAGCTTGTCCACCCGCCCCAGCGCCTGCCAGGAGCCCGCGTCGAAGTCGAAGAGGTTGGCTGAGCGGAATTCGACACCATCCGACTCCCCTGCCGGACCCGGCAGCACCGCCTGGTTCATCTGTGCGTTCTGTCTGGCCCGTGCCACCAGCCCCGGTGCGCCTTCGATGCCGAGCACACGCCGCGCGCGGGTCGCCAGCGGGAGGGTGAAGTTTCCGAGACCGCAGAAGAGGTCCACCACCCGCTCATCCGGTCGCGGGTCCAGCAACTGCACCGCCCGGGCGATCAGCTGCCGGTTGATCGCAAAGTTGACCTGGGTGAACTCGGTCGGCAGGAACGGGAAGCGCAGGCCGAACTCCGGCAGCGAATAGCCGAGCCCCGACAGCGGCGCGATGTTGACCCCCGTGTCGTCGCACACCAGCCAGGCTGTCTCCGGACCCTTGGGCTGCAGCCAGACTTCCAC
>JACCRJ010000391.1 GCA_013813615.1 Lautropia sp.
GCTCATGCCGCTGCCGACGATCAGGACCCCTTCGTCGCGCAGCGACGCCAGCGCCCTGCCGGCAGCCAGGTGCAGCGCCGGATCGAGGCTGCTCTGCAGGGAAACCTGCAGCACCGGAATGGCGGCATCCGGATCCAGCAGCAGCAGCGGCACGAACACCCCATGGTCGAAGCCGCGGGCCGGGTCTTCCTGCGACGGCAGGCCGGCGTCCGCCAGCAGCGTGCGCACCCGCCGTGCCAGCGCGGGCGCACCGGGCGCGGGATAGCCGAGGCGATAGGTGTGCTCGGGGAATCCGTAATAGTCGTACAGCAGCGGCGGCGATTCGCCGGTATTCACAGCGAAGCTCGGCTCCTCCCAGTGCCCGGAAACCACGAGGATTGCCCGGGGCCGCTCCGGCAGCGTCGGCAGGAGGTTGCGCAGGAACTGGCCCATCTCTGCCCAGGGGTTGCCGCCTGGCGGCCATTCCATGAAAAAGCACGGGCCGCCGCCGTGTGGCAGAAAGATAGCCGGCTGGCGCGCGGCCGGCGTCGGGCGAGGTGATGCGCGCTGGACGTCGGTCAGCTGGACGCCGGTCATGATGCAGCTCCGGTGGGATGACGATGTGCGGTGGTCCGGTCCATCCCGACAGCTTAACCATGTCGCGAGGGTTGATCCAGGCGGCTGCCATTGATGGTAAATTTCCTGGGAGGAAATGATCCAGCCTTCCGTGGACCCCGACAAGGCTACCTGATGGACATGCTGACAAGCCTCAAGGTCTTCCGGCACGTCGCGGAAAGCGGCAGTTTCACCGCGGCCGCCACGCGCCTGGGTCTTTCACCAGCGATGGCCAGCAAGCACATCGCGCGTCTCGAGCAGGAACTCGGCGCCCGGCTGCTGAACCGCAGCAGCCGCCACGTCAGCCTGACGGAAGCCGGCGCCGTCTATTTCGACCATTGCCGCGAAGCGCTCGACACGCTCGACGGTGCTGCGGCGGCCCTGCGGGAGGGTCACGACGAGCCGCGCGGCTCACTGCGGCTCACCGCGCCGGTCTGGTGCGCCACCGGCTATTTCGCCCGCCTGCTGGCGGGCTATCGCAGCCGCTATCCGCAGGTGATCCTGGACCTGCACCTGTCGAACCGGAAGGCGGACCTGGCGCGGGAAGCGTTCGACCTGGCCTTGCGGGTGACCAACGACCCTGCCGCGAACCTGATCGTCCGGCGCATCTGCGACATCCGTTTCCATGCGGTGGCCACACCGGAACTGCTGCGGGCGTACCGCCAGCGGAGCAAGCCGGCTGCCGGGACCGCATCAGCAGCCCCGGACCTGTCCAAGCTGAACGCGATCATCGCGTCCTACCTGCCGCCGTCGAGCACCCTGGCGGTGTCCGGCCCCGCCGGGCAGGTCGGGGCCCGGGTCAGCACCATCATGCGATCGGACAACACCAGCCTCACCTACGAATGCGTCCTCGCCGGCGTCGGCGCGGCGCTGCTGCCGGAATGGCTGGTGCAGGAGGACCTGGCGACGGGACGGCTGGAACCGGTGATGCCGCAGTTCGCGCCGATCACCGTCACCCTGCATGCCGCGTACACCAGCCGCATGTTCCTGACGCCGAAGGTCCGGACGTTCATCGACTACCTCGCCGCGGCGATGAAGCCGGGCGAGGGGCAGAGCCGCGCCCCGTGAACTACCATCGACGCCGGCCATTCCTGGAGGTCCCGGCATGAAAGCACTCCTTTGCAAGCAGCACGGACTTCCCGATACGCTCGTCGTCGAAGAACTGCCCGACCCGCTGCCCGGTCCCGGCGAGGTGGTGGTGGACATGAAAGCGGCCGGCGTCAACTTCCCGGACGTGCTGATCATCCAGAACAAGTACCAGTTCAAGCCGGCGCTGCCTTTCTCGCCGGGAGCCGAGCTTGCCGGGACGATCGCCGCAGTGGGCGATGGCGTGAAAGGATTCGCGGTGGGCGATCGCGTCATCGCCTCCACCGGCCACGGCGCGTTCGCCGAAAAGGTGAAGGTGCCGGCGAAGCGGCTGACTGCGTTGCCGGACACCCTCGACTTCGACACCGGTGCGGCGTTCATCCTGACCTACGGGACTTCATGGCATGCCATCAAGGACCGGGCGGCGCTGCAGCCGGGAGAGGCCATGCTGGTCCTCGGCGCCGCCGGCGGCGTCGGCCTGGCGGCGATCGAGATCGGCAAGGCCCTGGGGGCCACCGTGATCGCGGCGGCGTCTTCGCAGGACAAGCTTGCGGTGTGCCGCGAGCACGGCGCCGACGCGACCATCGACTACGGCAGCGAGGACCTCCGCGAACGGATCAAGGACTTGACCGCCGGCAAGGGTCCGGATGTCGTCTACGACCCGGTCGGGGGAGGCTACGCGGAGCCTGCCTTCCGCTCGATCGCCTGGCGCGGTCGCTATCTCGTCGTCGGCTTTGCCAGCGGCGACATCCCGAAGCTGCCGCTGAACCTGGCGCTGCTCAAGGGCGCGGCGGTCATCGGCGTGTTCTGGGGAGATTACGTCGCGCGGGAGCCCGCCAGCTTCAAGCGGGACCTGCACGCCCTGTTCGACCTGGTCGCCCATGGGCGACTCAAGCCGCACATCTCGGCCCGTTATCCCCTGGCGCAGGGCGCCCAGGCGCTCGACGATATGATGAACCGGCGGGTGATCGGCAAGGTCATCATCACGAACTGAACCTCACGAACTGAACCGGCCCCGCGCCGGCTGGGCGCTGGCGGGCCTGAGCGCCTGTCGCGGCCGGACGCCGCCGTCCGGGATCCTGCC
>JACCRJ010000394.1 GCA_013813615.1 Lautropia sp.
CTGCAGGAGGAGCGAAGGGCCCAGTTGGAGAAGCAGCGCCTGGACGAGGAGCGCAAGCTGGCTGCGGCGCGCAAGCTGGAGGAGGAACGCCGGTCCGAGGAGCGCAAGTTGGCCGAGGCCAAAAAGCGCGAAGAGGAACGCCAGCGCGAAGAGGAACGCAAGCTGGCCGAGGCGAAGAAGCGCGACCAGGAGCGCCTCAAAGAAGAGGAGCGCAAGCTGGCTGACGCGCGCAAGGCGGCCGAAGAAGAGAAACGCCGCGCCGAGGAGGAGCGGCGCAGAAAGGACGAGGCGGAGCGCAAACTGGCCGCCGAAAAGGCCGCCGTCGAAAAACAGGCCGCGGCGGAAAAAGCTGCCGCCGACCAGCGCGCAGCGGAACAGAAGGCAGCCGCTGAAAAGAGCCGCCAGTCAGCCATCAACAGCCTGCTCAGCCAGGCCGGCCAAGCCGGCGCCACGGCACCGCGGGGCGCCGCCTCCGGCGCAAACGACGGCGGCTACAGCGCCCGGGTCGCCTCGGCGGTGCGCGCCAACACCATTCTTGCGCAGGACATCCAGGGCAATCCCCGGGCGGTGTTCGACGTCCAGTTACAGCCCAACGGCAGGATCGTCAGCGTCAAACTCATCAAGTCCAGCGGCGTCAGTGCCTGGGATCTGGCAGCCGAGCGCGCCATCCGCAGGACCGACCCTTTCCCGTGCCCAAGCACCGCCGCCTGCGCCGCCGCGCTCACCGTCTCCCATGGCCCCCGGGACTAGCCGGCAAAGACGCCCGTCTCGAAAACCCGCATTTGAATCCTAACGTGACTATAATCAACCCATGAGCAAGTTATTGTTCCGCCTCACCTTTTTGCTTTTCGCCGGCGGCCTGCCCGGGCTGGCCGCCGGTCAGATGCGCATCGACGTCAGCGGCGTCGGCGCCAACCAGATTCCGATCGCGATTGCCAATTTCGGCGGCCAGGGCAAACCGCAGCCGGCAGTCGACTCCGTCGTCCGGTCGGACCTGGCGCGCAGCGGCATGTTCCGCATCATCGACATCAACGCGCCGCTGACGGAAACCTCCCAGCTGGATCTTGGCTCGTTCCGCAACCAGGGAGCGGATTCGGCGCTGGTCGGATCGGTCAACCGCACCGCCAACGGCCGTTACGACGTGCGATACAAACTGGTGGATTCGGTGCGCCAGAGCGTTCTGGTGGAAGAGTCGCTATTGGCGGCAGAAGGCGATTCCCGGCTCGCCGGCCACCGCGTCGCCGACAGCGTCTTCGAAAAGCTGACCGGCATCAAAGGTATCTTTTCGACTCGCATCGCCTTCGTCACCAAGCAGGGCAACCGCTTCAAGCTGAACGTCGCGGACTGGGACGGCCAGAACGTGCAAACCGCCCTCAACTCGGGCGAACCCATCATTTCTCCAGCCTGGTCGCCGGACGGCACGCGGCTCGCCTATGTGTCCTTCGAGGCGCGCAAGCCGGTCGTCTATGTGCACAACCTCGCCACTGGCCAGCGCAAGGCCGTGGCGGAATTCCGCGGCAGCAACAGCGCTCCGGCCTGGTCGCCGGACGGCAGCCAACTGGCAGTGACCCTTACCCGTGATGGCGGCTCGCAGATCTACCTGATCAGCTCCAACGGCGGCGAGTCGAAGCGTCTGACCCAGTCGAGCGGCATCGACACCGAGCCGGTCTTCGCACCGGACGGCAGCTCCATCTACTTCACGTCTGACCGGGGCGGCTCGCCGCAGATCTACCGGATGAACATTTCGGACGGCAACGCCAGCCGGGTCACTTTCGGATCCACCTACAACGTATCGCCCCGGATCAGCCCCGACGGCACGCAGCTCGCCTACGTCTCCAGGCGCGACGGCAAGTATTTCGTAGCCATCAAGGAAATCGGCTCGGGCACGGAAACCATCCTCACGGACAGCGGCAGCGAGGAGTCACCAAGCTTCGCGCCCAACGGCCGCTGGGTCATGTATTCCACCCAGAACGGTGGCGTCGAGTACCTGATGGCCGTCACGACCGATGGTCGCATCAAGCAGCGGTTGACCAGCAGCAGCGGCGACATCCGAGAGCCCGCCTGGGGCCCATACCCGAAGTGACCTGACCTCACATCCATAAACAGATCCAACCATGAATATTCGTATCGAATCCACCGGCATTTCGAAAGGAGCCAACCCGATGACCTCCCCATTTCGCCCACTACGCGTGGCTGCCGTGGCCCTGGGGCTCGCAGCGCTCGCGGCTTGCACCTCGGTGGACCTCAAGGACCCTGCGAAGATCGAGAAGCGCGACGGCACCAGTGCCACCGCGGGCTCCGCGCTGGATCCGAACGCCAGCGGCAGTGTTAGCGGTGTCGCGCCGGTGGTCGTGCAGGAAACCGACCCGCTGAACGACCCTGCAGGCCCACTCGCCAAGCGCAGCGTCTACTTCCAG
>JACCRJ010000429.1 GCA_013813615.1 Lautropia sp.
CTCGTCGGCGGCCGCGCCCCGGGCCGCAAGCCGTTCCCGGTTGCACGGCCCGTCGCCGCCGACCACCCGCCGGAACTCCGCCCAATCGATCTGGCCATGGTCGTGAGCCTGCCGCTCCTCGTTCCACTTCAGGTCGGGATCGGGAAGCGCGACGCCGAGGATCTTCGCCTGCTCTACCGCAGCGTCGATGAACTTCTGGCGCAACTCGTCGTTGCTGACCCGCTTGATCCCCCAGCGCATCGACTGCGCGCTGTTCGGGGACTGGTCGTCCGGCGGGCCGAACATCATGACCGACGGCCACCACCACCGGTTGACGGCATCCTGGACCATCGCCTTCTGCGCCGCCGTGCCGCGGGTCATCATCGTGAGCAGCGACTCGTAGCCCTGGCGCTGATGGAAACTTTCCTCGCGGCAGATGCGGATCATCGCGCGCGCATACGGCGCATAGGAACAGCGGCAGATCGGCACCTGGTTCATGATGGCGGCGCCGTCCACCAGCCAGCCGATCGTGCCGACATCCGCCCAGGTCAGCGTCGGATAGTTGAAGATCGAGCTGTACTTCGCCTTGCCGGTGTGCAGCGCCTGGATCATCTGGTCGCGCGAGGTGCCGAGCGTCTCGGCCGCCGCATAGAGGTAGAGGCCGTGACCGCCCTCGTCCTGCACCTTGGCCAGCAGGATCGCCTTGCGCTTGAGCGTCGGCGCACGGCTGATCCAGTTGCCTTCCGGCAGCATGCCGACGATCTCGGAATGCGCATGCTGGCTGATCTGTCGCACCAGCGTCTTGCGGTAGTGCTCCGGCATCCAGTCCTTCGCCTCGATGAACTCCCCTGCGTCGATGCGCTCGTCGAACCGCACCTGCAGCGCCGTCTCGTCCGCCGAGCGAAGCGAATCGCGCGCCTCGCCCTCTTCCTTGCCCATCGTGTCCATCGCCTGCGTATACATGACCTCTTCCTCCGACAAACCAAGACATGGGGGGAGCGCGTCAGCGCCTATCAACTACCCGGCGGGCTTTGCCGGTAAGGGTGCGCTCGATCGACTCCGGCTCCAGGACGACGACGCGCGCGGAGATACCGACCAGCGCCTTCACCCGGTGCTCCACCCATTCGGCGATCCGGCGCACGCCGGCTTCGTCGACCGTCCCCGCCTGCGGCTCCAGTTCACAGCGCACCTCGACTTCGTCCAGCAGGCCGTCCCTGCTGACGTGCACCTGGTACTGGCCCGACAGCGCGTCGTGCGCCAGCACGATCTCCTCGATCTGAGTGGGAAACACGTTGACCCCGCGGATGATCATCATGTCGTCGCTGCGCCCGACGATCTTTCCCATCCGGCGGAACGCCCGCGACGTCGGCGGCAGCAGCCGGGTGAGGTCCCTGGTCCGATAACGCACCACCGGCATCGCTTCCCGCGTCAGCGAGGTGAACACCAGTTCGCCCTCCTTGCCGTCCGGCAGGAGTTCGCCGCTCTCCGGGTCGATGATCTCCGGATAGAAGTGGTCTTCCCAGACGACCGGCCCGTCCTTGCTTTCGATGCACTCGCAGGCAACGCCTGGCCCCATCACCTCCGAAAGCCCGTAGATGTCGACCGCGTCGAGCCCGGCCTTCGATTCGATCTCGCGACGCATCGCCTCGGTCCAGGGCTCCGCCCCGAAGATGCCGACTTTCAGGGAGCATTCGCGCGGATCCAGCCCCTGGCGCACGAACTGTTCGATGATCACCTGCATGTAGCTCGGCGTGACCATGATCAGGTCCGGCCTGAGGTCGTTGATCAGCTGCACCTGCTTCTCGGTCTGACCGCCGGACATCGGGATCACGGTGCAGCCGGCCCGCTCGGCGCCGTAGTGCGCGCCGAGGCCGCCGGTGAAGAGCCCATAGCCGTAGGACACGTGGACCAGGTCGCCGGCGCGCCCGCCGGCGGCGCGGATCGAGCGAGCGACCAGGTCCGCCCAGATGTCGATGTCGGCCAGCGTGTACCCCACCACCGTAGGCTTGCCGGTGGTGCCGGAGGAGGCGTGCACGCGCGCCAGCCGCTCGCGCGGAACGGCCATCATCCCGAATGGGTAGTTCGCTCGCAGATCGTTTTTCACCGTGAAGGGAAAGCGGCAAAGATCTCCCAGCTCCTTCAGGTCACCGGGCTCGACCCCGCGCGCGTCGAACGCCTGGCGGTAATGCGGCACGTTGTCGTAGGCGCGCTGCAGGGTGGCCTGCAGGCGCTGCAGCTGAAGTGCCGTGATCTCGTCGCGGCTGGCCGTCTCGATCGGCTCCAGATCCCCGGGCGCGGGTCGTTTCACCGGCATGGCGATCCCCTCCGTGGCATCCCGGGCATGGTGGTCTCCTGCAGGGTCGTAACGTGAATGGCGGTGTACATCATGAACCGACGGCCGGCTTGCCCTTGACCGTATAGGAGCGGCCGCGAAACACCGCGATCCGCTCGCCACGCTGGTTGGAGAGTTCCACGTCGTAGACGCCGGTCCGGCCCGCGCGCGAAATCTCGACACAGCGCGCCGTCAGCACATCGCCGAGACGCGCCGGAGCCAGGAAATCGACGGCAAAGCCCGAGGCGACCGTGAGTTCGTTGTAGGAATTGCAGGCGAACGCGAACGTCGAATCCGCCAGGGTCGCCATGAAGCCGCCGTGGCAGATCTCGTGGCCGTTCAGCATGTCTTCTCTCACTGCCATGGAAAGGCTGGCTCTTCCGGGTCCGATGGCGAGGATCTGCATCCCCAGCGCCCTGGAGGCGCGGTCGTTCTCCAGCATGCCGTCGCGGACGAACTCCGCCACCTCCTGCGGGGAGGGCCGGGATGCCGGCGTGATGCGAGCGCCGGCAGGCGTGCCGGCGGGGGAAGCTTCAGAAGCAGTGGTCCGGCGAGGCGGCGTCATCGGCGGCGGGATCCTAATCACTGTTGACCGACCGTTCGGTAGATAATATGATCAAAGGCTTGCCCGTGCAAGGAGAGCAGATGGCACGCGGACGTGCGTCCGGCTACGGCGAACAGCGCGAAGCGATACTGGAGCACGCGGCTCGGCTCTTCGCGCGCCAGGGATACTCCGCCACCTCGATGAACCAGGTGGCGGCAGCCTGCGGCCTGTCCAAGGCGACGCTCTACTACTACTACCGGGACAAGTACAGCATGCTGCTCAGCATCGCCGACGAGCACGTGTCCCGGCTGCAGGCACTGGTCGAATCTGGTGGCGGGACGCCCGCGCCGAAAGCGCATCTGGAAGCGCTGATCCACCGGATCGTGGCCGAGTATGCCAACGCCCAGCATGCGCATCGGGTCCTCACCGAAGACGTGAAGTTCCTGCTGCCGGAGGACCAGAAACGGGTTCTCGACAAGGAGCGCCAGGTGGTGGCCGGCTTCGCGCGGGCGGTGGCCGCCGTCCGGCCGGAGCTGGCGGATGCCGGCCTCGCGAAGCCGCTGACCATGCTGCTGTTCGGCATGATCAACTGGATGTTCACCTGGATGAAGCCGGAGGGCGCGCTGACACACGCGGCGATGGCGCCGATCGTGTCCGATCTGTTCTTCGGCGGTCTCCCCGCCGTTCGGGCAGAACCGGTGCAGTCTGCCTCTGCGCCGGGTCGGAAA
>JACCRJ010000441.1 GCA_013813615.1 Lautropia sp.
GACGACGCATTGGCCCAGCCGGAGGCAACGAGCGGCTTCGGCCGCAAGCCGTCGGTGCGGGCGTCGCGATTCATGGCCGCCACCGCCAATCCGCTGGCGACCGACGCTGCCTACGACGTTCTCGAGCGCGGCGGTACGGCGGTCGACGCGGTCGTCGCTGCCCAGATGATGTTGACACTCGTCGAACCGCAGTCCTCCGGCATCGGCGGAGGCGCCTTCCTGCTCACCTACGATGCGGCCAGCGGCGCCGTAGCCGCCTGGGACGGCCGGGAGACCGCGCCGCTGGCGGCGGACCAGCGTCTTTTCCTGGATGCGCGGGGACGGCCGCTGCCCTTCTTCTCCGCCGTCGTCGGCGGCCGCGCGGTGGGCGTGCCCGGCGCGGTGCGCATGCTGGAGACGGCTCACCGTACCGCCGGAAGGCTGCCCTGGCGGGACCTGCTTCAACCGGCCATCGACGCGGCGGCCGATGGCTTCGTTGTCAGCCGCCGGCTGCATGCCCTCGTTTCCCGCGACCCGTTCCTGCCCGACGATCCGGTCGCGGCCACGTATTTCCACGACGCTGAGGGCGAGCCGCTGCAGACCGGCTCGACGCTGCGCAATCCGGCGCTCGCCCGGTCCCTGCGGTCGCTGGCAGCCCACGGCAGCCGGTATCTGCACGCCGGCGATCTTGCATCCGCCATCGTGGACAAGGTTCGCAGCCACCCCCGCAACCCGGGACTGATGACGCTTGCCGATCTCGCCGGCTACCGCGCGCTGCAGCGCGAGCCGACCTGCACGCCCTGGCTGCGCTGGATCGTGTGCGGGATGCCACCGCCGTCCTCCGGAGGCATCGGCGTCGCTCAACTGCTGGGAATCCTCGCGGCGCTTCCGTTCGACGGGCTCACCTCGGCTGGTGCAGCGCTGGATCCGCAAGCGGTCCACCTGTTCGCCGAAGCCGGCAGGCTCGCCTACGCCGATCGCGATCGCCATGTCGCAGACAGCGATTTCGTCGTCCTGCCCCTCGGCCTCGTCGACGGCAGTTATCTGCGGCGGCGCGCCGCACTGGTCGGAGAACGGTCGATGGGAACCGCGACGCCCGGCAACCCGGCAGCCGCAGGCTATCCGGAGAGCGGCACCTCCCACGTGTCGGTGGTGGACGCCGACGGCAACGCAGCCGCCCTGACGACGTCGATCGAGAACGCGTTCGGCAGCCGGCAGATGGTCGGCGGCTTCCTGCTGAACAACCAGCTCACGGACTTCTCTTTCGAATCGGGATCAGCGGACGCGGTCGCAAACCGGCTGCAGCCCGGCAAGCGCCCGCGCAGCTCGATGGCGCCGACGCTGGTGTTCGACCGTGAACCTGCACCCTCGAATGCTGTTGCAGGCGCGCACGCCCCTGCCCCTAGCCGCGGCCGGCTGGTCATGGTGACCGGCTCCCCCGGGGGGAGCACGATCATCAACTATGTCGCAAAGACGCTGATCGCAACCCTGCAGGACGGACTCGATCCCCAGGACGCGATCAGCCTGCCGAATCTCGGCAGCCGCAACGGCCCGACCGAACTGGAGCGCGGCTTGCTCACGCCGGGCCTGGCGGAAGCGTTGATGGCCCGTGGCCACCAGGTTCGCGAACTCGACATGACCAGCGGCACGCATTCCATCGTCTGGCGCTGCGACGACCGCCAGACGCCCGGATGCGCCTGGCTGGGCGCCGCCGATCCGCGCCGCGAAGGCACCGCCCGGGGCGGCTGACAACACCATCCACAAGGAGAGAGGCCATGGCCAAACCCGAGCATCGCATGCTGCACACGGCACAGTTGAAGTCGGCTGGCTACGACGAGAAGCAGAAGGTCCTGGAGATCGCCTTCCACAACGGCCAGCTCAAGTCCTACCGGGGCGTACCGCCTGAAGTCGCCAGGCGCCTGTTCGCGGCGCCGAACCCGGCAAGCTTCTGGGAGGACCGGATCGCCGAGGAGTATCCGGTGGACAACGGCCGCGCGCCTGCCGCACAGGACGCGGCCGCCAAACTGAATGACCTGTTCGGGAAGAGCTCCTAGGACTCCTAGAGCACCCGGTTGAACCAGAGCAGCGACAGCATGGCGGAGATCACCGCCAGCAGCGCGGCACCGGCTGCAAACAGCGCGGTGACCTCGGTTTCCTTGCGCTCCATCACCAGTCTGGAGTTCAGGTTGGAATAGACCTTCTTCAGGTCGGTGGCGGTGCCTGCGTAGAAGTATTCGCCCCGTGTTTCCTTGGCAATGCCTTTGAGCGCGTCTTCATCCAGGCGCACCCGCATCCGCCAGCCCTCGCCGGCGATGATCTCGCCGTTGGGCGTTCCAATGCCGACCGTGTAAACCCGCACGCCCCGCTCTGCCGCCATGCGCGCCGACTCGATCGGATCGGGTCCGGTGGTGGACTGGCCGTCCGTCAGCAGGATGATCACGGCGGAATTGTAGGAACCGGGCTCGACCGCCGGCTTTACCGGATCCGGGCCTTCCTGCTCCTTCGGCCGCGGTGCAATCCCGCCGCCGTTGCGGCTGCGCAGGCCCTCCCGGCCGTTGTCCCGCTGGCGCGGATTGCTGGCACGCAGGTCGAATTCCGCATCCGGGAAGATCACGCTCAGGGAAACCAGGATGCCGCTGCCGACCGCCGTGCCTCGCTGCAGCTTGAAGCGGTCGATGGCCGCGATGACGTCCTCCCGCGTCTGCGTCGGCGGCTGCACCACCGACGCGGTGCCCGCAAACGAGACGACGCCGATACGGGTGCCGCGCGGCTGGTCCTCCACGAAAGCCTTGGCCGCAGCCTGCGCCGCTTCCATCCGGCTGGGCGCAACGTCATCCGCGCGCATGCTCAGCGATACGTCGATGGCAAGGATGACCGTCTGATGCTCGAAAGGCAGCGTCACCACCGCCGTCGGCCGCGCCACCGACGCGAGCATCAATGCGACCGCGCTGATGAACAGCAGGGGCGGCACGTGGCGACGGAACTTCTGCCCGGCGCCCATCGCTTGCCTCACGATCGCGAGGTTTGCATAGCTGACAGCCGCCTTCTTCTTGCGCCGAAGCACCCACCAGTAGAGAAGCATCAGCAGCGGCACGATGAGCAACAGCCACAGCATCGAAGGCCAGATGAAACTCATGATGTCTGCACCAGATGGGTTGCAGGTCCGGTGCCGGCCTGAGCCACGCCGCCACCGAGCCGGTTGCGCATCTTGCGCATTTCAGCGAAACGCATGACAGCCTCCACCAGCGGCTCGTCGGTGGCGAGTTCCAGCGCATCCACGCCAGCCTCCGAGAAATCCTCCTGCAGGCGCTGCTCGCGCGCGGCAGCCTGGGTAGCGAAGCGCCGCCGGAAACCCGAGTCGTGGGTGTCGACGAAGAGCTGCTCGCCGGTCTCTGCGTCCTGCATGACGATCATGCCCAGGTTGGGCAGGTCCATTTCCAGCGGGTCATAGAGTCGGACTCCCAGCACTTCATGGCGATGCGCCAGCGAATGCATGGCCGGGCCCCAGCCGGGCTGGCACAGGAAGTCCGAAACGATGAAGACCAGGGACCGCCGCGGCACGATCTGGTACGCGGCGCGCAGCAGCGCACCGAGGTCCGTGGTGGCGGAGGTCTTCACCGCGCGCGGCGCCATCATCGAGTTGACGAGGTGGAGCACATGGCGCCGCCCGCCCCGGGCGGGGATCACCCGGTCCACCTGGGTGCCGTAGAAGACGGCGCCGACACGGTTGCCATGTCGGGTGAGCAGCCTGGCAATGACCGCGACGAATTCGACCGATAGTGCGCGCTTGGTCACCGCGCCGGAGCCGAAATCGATGGAGGGGCTCAGGTCGAGCAGGAACCAGGCGTTGACATCACGGTCTTCATAGAAATCTCGCACATACGGCGTCTGCAGGCGTGCCGTCACATTCCAGTCGATGTGGCGCACGTCGTCGTGGTACTGGTACTCCCGCAGGTCCGCCAGGTCCAGGCCGTGGCCCCGGAACAGCGTCCGGTAGTTCCCGTGCAGGAGCCCGTCAAGCCGTTTGACAACCGTCCATTCGAGCCTGCGCAGGAGGTTTTCAGCCAACCTTGACATGGGACTCCAGCGGCTTTTCCGGCGCCGGCAGATGCTGCATGATCCGCTGAATGATCTGATCGGCAGCCAGCTGATCCGACAATGCCTCGTACGACAGCACCAGGCGGTGGCGCAGGACGTCCGGCACCAGGTCCGCCACATCCTCCGGCCAGACGAAGCTGCGCCCTCGCAGGAAGGCGAGCGCGCGGGCTCCCTCGATCAGATGGATCGAAGCGCGCGGGCTGGCGCCGAAGGTGAGGTACTTGCCGATCTCCTTCAGCCCGTAGCGGTCAGGTGCGCGGGTGGCGGCCACCAGCCGCACCGCATACTGGATCAGTGCCGGATCGACATAGGCGCGCCGGCATTCCCGCTGGAGGGCCTCGAGGTCTTCGGTGCTGGCCACCGCACTCACGGTGGCGGGGACGCCGATGACCCGGTCGACAATGACGAACTCCTCTTCTTCCGACGGATAGCCGACCAGCACCTTCATCATGAAACGGTCGACCTGGGCTTCCGGCAGCGGATAGGTGCCTTCGGTTTCTATCGGGTTCTGCGTGGCCATCACCAGGAAGGGCCGCGGCACCCGATGGGTTTCGCCGGCAATGGTCACCTGGTATTCCTGCATCACCTCCAGCAGCGCGCTCTGAACCTTGGCGGGGGCGCGGTTGATCTCATCGGCCAGCAACAGGTTGGTGAAGACGGGACCGAGCGACGTGCTGAAGTCCCCGGTGCGCTGGTTGTAGATGCGGGTGCCCACCAGGTCGGCTGGCACCAGGTCCGGCGTGAACTGGATCCGCTTGAAGTTGCCGCGGATGGTGGTCGCCAGGGTCTTCACCGTCAGCGTCTTGGCCAGGCCGGGCACGCCCTCCACCAGCAGGTGTCCCTGCGCGAGGATCGCCACCATCACCCGCTCGAGGAAATGGTCCTGGCCGACCACGATTTTCTTGACCTCGTGGAGGACACGCTGCATCAGCGAAGAGACGGCTTGCGGATCCACGTCCTGTGTATTCATCTGAGCAAGGCCCGATGTCCCGCGAAGGGACGAGAGATGTCCGCTAGTGCGGTGGAATGCCGACAGCCGCCGCTGCGTTCTCTATCGGCACTGCGAAACCAATGCCCACGAAGGAGCGCTGGTTGTTGGGATTCAGGATGGCGGTGACGATACCGATCACTTCGCCTTCGTGGGTCACGAGCGGGCCGCCTGAACTGCCGGGGTTGGCCGCCGCGTCGAACTGGATCAGGTTGGTCAGCAGCCGTTCACCACTGGTGGAGCGGTACTCACGCGCGAAACCGGAAATGACGCCCGCGCTCACCGACGGACCGATGTCAAACGGAAAGCCCACCGCGACCACGCCGTCGCCTTCCCGCAGGTCGCCGGTGGAACGCAGCGTGGCCGGCTGAAGATCGTCCGGCAATGTCACCGCCTGAAGCACCGCCAGGTCATGCTCGGGCCGCATGCCGGTGACATTGGCTTCCGACTCGGTGCCGTCTGCGAAGACCACCATGAGCCGCTGCGCGCCGCTGACCACGTGGAGGTTGGTAAGGATGAGGCCGCTGTCCTTGATGACGACCCCGGTACCGACGCCCTTCTGCACCTCCTTGGGATCCTCCTTGGCCGACTTCTGGGGGTCCTTGCGGGTGTCCCGGGAGGCGTCCTTGGCCCCATCCTTCTGCGACGGCCTGGACCGCCCTTTCTGGTTGTCGCTTTCCGCCGGCGCTTTCGGATCCACCTCTTCCGGTCCGAAC
>JACCRJ010000274.1 GCA_013813615.1 Lautropia sp.
GTCGTGCTGATGCTGCTATGGGGGCGATGCGGCAACTGGTCGCGCTGCATGGGCACCCCCCCGGTCGTCATTCGCGCGTCTGTGGCAACATCGCAGCTGACCTCGGGCGCACGCTCGCAGGCGACGATTACCAGGAGACGAGCAATGACTTCATTGGTCCGCTTTGCCCGCAGCGGCCTTGTCGCACGGCTTGCCGCCTGCGGCCTGCCAGCTTTCTGCGCCTTGGCGCTGACCGCCGGCAGTGCCACCGCCCAGACCTGGCCGGCAAAACCGGTCAGGATCATGGTCGGCGCCTCGCCCGGCGGCGGCACGGACGTCATCGCGCGGATGCTGGCCGAAAAGTTCGGCGAGAGCCTGAAGCAGAGCTTCGTCGTCGAGAACCGTCCTGGCGCTTCGAACACCATTGCGGCAGACCTGACCGCCAAGGCCCCGCCGGACGGATACACCCTGCTGCTGGCCACCAACACCGGGCAGGCGATCGCGCCGCACCTGATCAAGCTGGCCTTCGATCCGCTCAAGGACCTGCAGCCGGTCGGGCTGGTGGTCGTCGTGCCCAACGTTCTGCTGGTGAACACCACCGTTCCCGCCGCCAGCGTCAAGGAACTGGTAGCGCTGATGAAGGCGAAGCCCGGAGCATTCCGCTATGCCTCCTCCGGCGTCGGCAGCACCCAGCATCTCGCGGGAGAGGCGTTCGATCTGCTGGCCGGCACCCAGGGCATCCATATCCCCTACAAAGGGAGCAGCCAGGCGCATCTCGACGTGATCGGCGGGCAGGTGGAGATGATGTTCGATACCACCTCCTCATCGATGCCGCACATCAGGTCCGGGAAGCTGAGGCCGCTGGCCGTCATGTCGGCCCAGCGCTCGGCGCAGTTGCCGGAGGTGGCGACGCTGGCGGAGGCAGGCTTTCCAGGCTTCGAGATGACCACCTGGTATGGCCTCTACGCCACTGCCGGCACGCCACGTCCGATCGTCGACCAGCTGCACGCCGAGTTGAAGCGGGCCCTGGCCACGCCGGAGGTGCAGGCGAAGCTCACCGGCCTCGGCGGCGAGATCGGCACGCTCGGCGTGGAGGAGTTCGGTGACTTCAACCAGGCGGACTACCAGCGGTTCGCCAAGCTGATCAAGGACGCCGGCGTGAAGGTCGAGAAGTAGGTGTCGAATCGGTCCGGCTGGACGGATTGGTTGCGCCCTGGCGGCCTTTTCAGCGGGGTATGGCCGGTTGCGCCTGTCCGCGCAAGGCACTGACCAGGCCGGTATCGGCGGCGCGAAGGTTGTGCAGCGGCTGCGGGTGGGGGATCTCGATCTTCTCCTGGTTCAACACCCGGTAGATCCCGACGCACAGTTCACTGCGGATGCTGCCGCCACGCGCCGGCCTGCCCGTCCAAGCGCCCAGCCTGAACTCGAGTGCATGCGGGCCGAAGCCGAAAAACTGGGCCTCCGGCGGGGGATGCGCCAGGACGTCTGCGTGGCCTTTCGCCACCTGGGTGAGCAGCGCCATCACATGCTCGGGGTCATTGCCGTAGGCAACGCCCACCGGGATCTCGATGCGGCGCTGCCGATCCGACAGCGTCCAGTTGGTCACTTCGCCGGTGATCAGCATCGAGTTCGGAAGGATGATTTCGGCGCCGTCGCCGGTGCGCATCACGGACGCGCGAATGCCGATGTGCTGGATCTGTCCACTTTTGCTGGCCATCTCCACCGAATCCCCGACCTTGATCGGACGCTCGAACAGCAGGATGAGCCCGGAGACGAAGTTGTTGACGATGCCCTGAAGGCCGAAACCGACGCCGACGCCGACTGCACCGGCAATGATGGTGAAGCGGTCGAGGTTGATGCCGGTCGAGACGATCGCAATCAGCACCCCGCCCACCAGCAGCAGGTAGTGGAGGATCGTCGTCAGGGCGTACGGAATCCCGCGCGGCATCGACAGGCGGGTGAATATCTCCTCGTTCAGCACGAACCGCGCGAGCCGTGAGATCAGCACGGCTCCCCAGATGGTCAGAATGAAGGTCAGCACGGCACCCAGCGAGAGGCCGATCTCGCCGACCAGGTAGTTGGCCTCGACGGCCTTGCCCAACGTGTCCCGGGCCGGATCCAGTAAAGCGGCGAGGTCCAGCGTCGCGAGACTCCAGACGATGATCGCGGCCCAGCGCGTCGCCAGCCGCAGCCGGCGTTCGACGGTGCCCTTGAAGTTGCGGACCATCGCGAGGTTCTGCAGCGGCCACAGGTTCAGCGCCAGCCTGATCAGTCCGTAGACCACCTGCACGCCGGCGTAGAGGATCACCGCGAAGTAGGTGGCACCGAGCAGCCCGTCGGCGATGAAACGGCCGAGCTGGGTGAATCCGAGAAGGTCGGCGAGCAGTGCCACGCTGAAGCCGGCGGTTGTCGTGCGGATGCCGCGGATGGTCCAGTTGACGCTGCGGATGACCCGGCCCCTGGCCTCGCGCCGCACCAGGTGGTGCCTGCGCAGCAGCCAGGCCAGCACCGCAATGGTGGCGACCATCTGGAGCTGGAACAGCAGGCGCTCGACCGTCGGTACCGCATCCAGCAGATCCAGCAGGCGGCTGAGCACGTACAGCACCAGCAGCGCGTAGAGGAAGGGCGCAAGCCGCAGATCGATCGCCCGCCGCAGAATCAGGATCGCCGGCGGCAGGGCCACCGCCAGCAGCAGCAGGTTGATCTCGCGGGGCGCGTAGACGAGCACCCAGGGACTGCAGAGCACGGCAGCCAGCAGCGTCGCAGCCAGCGGCCGCTCGAGAAGCCAGGTGCCATCCCTGAGTTCCGGCTCGTCCTCGATGCGCCGGCGCAACTGCCGGCGCGCCACCCACAGGCCGACCAGGAATATCAGCATGATCACCTGGAGCAGGGTCATCCGGCCCCAGTTGGCCTTGACGTACTCGGCGGCGCTCGCGTAGCTGCCCCGCAGATTGGTGGCGATGGCCTGCGAGATCGACACCGCCGGTGGCTTGAGGACTCCTTCGGTCTGTGCGTCGCCCCAGATCGGCGCGGAATCACGGGTGAGCAGGCCGCCCACCGCCAGCGCCATGGCCTGCTTGAGCGATTCGCGCTGGTCGGTGGCGCGGGACTGGAAGCGGCTGACGCGGTCCTGCAGGGTGAACAACCCCTCGCGGGCGTCCTCGACCCGCTTGCGGACGCGGTCGATGTTGCCCAGCACGGCGGCGGTCCGCTCGGTGACGGCCTTCGGCAGGTCGCCGGCCCGGGCCAACTCGTCGGTCGCCTGCCAGATCTTGCGCATCTCGCCCAGCCGGGCGAGGTGGCCCTCCAGTTCCTCCGACCGCCGTGTCAGCGACTTCTCCCACCCCGCCAGGCGCCCCTGCAGGGCCTGCAGGTCGGCGTCCGCGTCGCCCAGCCGGCCCCGCTGCTCCCGGCCAGCCAGCGCCTGCCGGCTTGCCCACACCGCGTTCTCGATCTCCCGGTTGAACGGTCCGAGCGCGGTGGCGATGGTGGCGATTCCGGCCGGCACTGCCAGGGCCTCCTCCATCGAGCGCAGGGTGGCATCGGCCGCCTCCGCGCTGGCGGAGATGCTCGCTACCGGTATCGCGGCCAGCTTCGGGTCAGGCGGTGGAGCGGGTGCTGCCGGTGCCGCGCCCGCCGCCGGCGCACCCGCCGCAGCGGGCGCTGCTGCAGGCGTCGGCTTGCCGTCGGCAGCCAGGGCTGGTGACAGGACAGGGAGCAAGAGCAGCGTGCAAGCGAGCAGGCCCGAAGCGAGCAGGCCTGCGTCGAGCAGCCTGGCGGGGAGGCAGGGGAAGGGCAGCGGCACCCGCGGAGTTTACAGCCGCGGTAGCCGGGCCTGACGGCGCGGCCCCGGCTGCTACGAATCCACACATCTGATACGCGCGCGAAACCCGAGTGACGACCCCCGGGGCTGATACCGCGGAAAGCGGCAGCGGCTACTCGGCCTTCACGACCACCCCGCGCCGCATCTGGTCGAGTTCGATGGATTCGAACAGCGCCTTGAAGTTGCCTTCGCCGAAGCCCTCGTCGCCCTTGCGCTGGATGATCTCGAAGAATATGGGGCCGATCACCGTTTTCGTGAAGATCTGCAGCAGAAGGCCGCCGTCCTCGGTCGGCGCACCGTCGAGCAGGATCGAGTTCTTCTGCAGCCGCGCGACGTCTTCCCCGTGGTTGGGCAGCCGCTTGTCGATCAGTTCGTAGTAGGTGTCCGGCGTGTCCAGGAAACTCGCCCCGGCCGCCCGCAACGCTTCCACCGTCTGGTAGATGTCGCTGGCGCCCAGGGCGATGTGCTGGATGCCCTCGCCACGATACTCGTCGAGGTACTCCTGGATCTGCCCCTGGCGCTCGTTGCCTTCCTCGTTGATCGGAATCCGGATCCTGCCGCAGGGGCTGGTCATGGCCTTGGACTTGACGCCGGTCTGCTGGCCCTCGATGTCGAAGTAGCGGACCTCGCGGAAGTTGAAAAGCCGCTCGTAGAACTCCGACCATTCCTTCATGCGGCCGCGATGGACGTTGTGCGTCAGGTGATCGACATAGGCGAGCCCGACGCCCGTCCACGCCGCGTCGGCTTCGGCTGTCGGCGGGTTGAGCGGTTCGAAGTCGACGTCGTAGATCGAGATGTCGCCGATGCCGCCCGCGCGGCCGCCCTTTCCGGGCCAGCGGTCCACCAGGTAGATCAGCGAGTCGCCGATGCCCTTGATGGCGGGAATGTTCAACTCCATCGGTCCCGAGCGCGCGTCGAACCCCCAGGCGCCGAGGTCCAGCGCGCGCTTGTAGGCGGCCGCCGCGTCCTCGACCCGGAAGGCGATCGCACAGATGGAGGGCCCGTGCAGGCGCGCGAACCGTTGAGCAAAGGAATCGGGCTCCGAATTGACGATGAAGTTGATCGCGCCCTGGCGATAGAGCAGGACGTTCTTGTGGCGGTGCCGGGCGATCGCCCTGAAACCCAGCAGCTCGAACACCTTGCCGAGCGCCTCCGGATCGGGCGCGGCGTACTCGATAAACTCGAAGCCGGCGGTGCCCATCGGGTTGTCCCAGCTCTGGAACGCCATGCGGCTCTCCTGTGGATCAGACTCCGAGCCGGCAGTCGCCGGTCCTGAGGCTATTGTAGGAGGACGGGGCCAGCCGGGTAGCGACCACCTGATTCGGCGCAGCCATTCACCGCCGGGCCGCCGCACCTGGCCCGTGGTTCCAGCGGCACCTAGGAGGGGGTCTTTCATGAGCACGAGCTACGTACCGTACCTTCCCGAGCAGGAGTTCCTGTTGCCGCCGTCTTTGC